>DYIC01000060.1:12395-13843 GCA_020723845.1 Hydrogenophaga sp. | reverse complement strand
TGGGTGGGCTGTCTCAGCGCTGCCCTTAGCGGGCCGCCGTTCACCCTTGACCCGTTGGAGAGTCCCCATGCACAAGCGCCAGTTCCTCCGCACCGCAGCCGCCCTCGTGGCGGGCACGCTCGCCGTCGGTGTCGTCCACGCGCAAAACAAGCCCATCAAGTTCCAGCTCGACTGGCGCTTCGAAGGGCCCGCCGCGCTCTTTCTGCACCCGGTCAGCAAGGGTTATTTCCGGGATGCCGGCCTGGACGTGACGATCGACGCCGGCAGCGGGTCGGCGGGCACGGTCACACGCGTGGCCTCCGGCACCTACGACATGGGTCTGGCCGACATGGCGGCGCTGATGGAGTTCCATGCCAACAACCCCGACGCCCCCAACAAGCCAGTGGCCATCATGATGGTCTACAACAACACCCCCGCGGCGGTGTTGGCCTTGAAGTCGTCGGGCATTCGAAGCCCGAAGGACCTGACCGGCAAAAAACTGGGGGCTCCCGTCTTTGACGCGGGACGCAAAGCCTGGCCGATTTTCGAAAAAGCCAACGGCGTGGGGCCGGTCTCCTGGACGTCGATGGACCCACCGCTGCGCGAAACCATGCTGGTGCGCGGTGACGTCGATGCGATCACGGGTTTTTCGTTCACGTCACTGCTCAACCTGGAGGCGCGCGGCGTCAAGACCGAGGACATCGTCGTGCTGCCGTATGCACAGTATGGGGTCAAGCTCTACGGGAACGCCATCATCGCCAGCCCCAAGCTGTTGCGTGAACATCCGGCCGCGGTGCGCGCCTTCTTGGCAGCCTTCGCCAAGGGGGCGGGCGAGGTCATGGCCAACCCCGCAACCGGCATCCAGGCGGTCAAGGCCCGCGACGGCATCATCAACACCGACCTGGAGCTGCGCCGGCTGCGGCTGGCCATCGACTCGGTCGTGGCCAGCCCCGACGCGCGCGCCGAAGGCTTCGGGCGCGTCAACCCTGGCCGCCTGTCGCTGATGGCCAGTCAGGTTTCGGACGCCTACCAAACCAAAACCCGGGTCGACGTCAGCAAGGTGTGGGATGGTTCATTCCTCCCCGACGCGCGCGTGCTCGACGTCCTGCCCAAGCGCTGAACCCCATGACGACAACCACTGCGCACGAAACCGACCCCTTCGTCGTCTTCGATGGCGTGTGGCTGGCGTACACCCCGGCGCTGCAGGCGCAGGGGGTGTACGCCGTAGAGGACATCCACCTGACGGTGCGCCGCGGCGAATTCATCGCCATCGTCGGCCCCTCGGGATGCGGCAAATCCACGTTCATGAAGCTGACCACGGGGCTCAAACGCCCGTCGCGCGGCACCATCTGCGTCGACGGTCGCCCTGTGGACGGGCCGCTCAAAATCTCCGGTATGGCGTTCCAGGCGCCGTCGCTGCTGCCCTGGCGCACCACGCTGGACAACGTGCTGCTGCCGCTGGAGATCGT
>DYIC01000060.1:0-12295 GCA_020723845.1 Hydrogenophaga sp. | reverse complement strand
CCCCTGCAGCAGTAACCGCCATGTCCCGCAAAACCCTGGAACGGCTCTCGCCCCTGATATTGCTGGTCGTACTGATCGCCCTGTGGGAGGCGATCACGCGCGGCTTTGGCGTGTCGGAGTTCATTTTTCCGAGCCCCTCGCGCATCTGGGAGCAGACGGTCGAACACCACACGGTGATTCTGGGCCACGCCTGGCGCACGTTCTGGGTGACCATGGCGGGCTTTGGCATCGCCATCGTGGTCGGTGTGCTGCTCGGCTTTCTGATGGGCTCCTCGCGCCTGGCCTACGCGGCCCTCTATCCGCTGATGACGGCATTCAACGCCCTGCCGAAGGCGGCCTTCGTGCCGATTCTGGTGGTGTGGTTTGGCATCGGCGTGGGGCCGGCGATCCTGACGGCTTTTTTGATCAGCTTCTTCCCCATCATGGTCAACATCGCCACCGGGCTGGCCACGCTGGAGCCGGAGCTGGAGGACGTGCTGCGCGTGCTCGGCGCCCGGCGCTGGGACGTGCTGACCAAGGTGGGGCTGCCACGATCGCTGCCGTATTTTTTTGGTTCGCTCAAGGTCGCCATCACGCTGGCCTTCGTGGGCACCACGGTGTCCGAGATGACGGCGGCCAACGAGGGCATCGGCTACCTGCTGATCTCGGCCGGCTCGTCGATGCAGATGGGGCTGGCCTTCTCTGGGCTGCTGGTGGTGGGCATCATGGCCATGGCGATGTACGAGCTGTTCAGCCTGATCGAAAAAAACACCACCGGCTGGGCCCACCGCGGCAGTCAGGCCGCCTGAGCCGCGCGCCGCCCCGCACGCCCGCCGCACCATGCCCTGGGACGCCCACCTGCATCTGCACTACCAGCGGCGAGGCGACACCACGGTGGCCCACCACCGCCACCACGGTCCGCTGCGCCTGTTCCACAGTCTGTATCCGGAAGGCCCGGGCATCTGCCACAACGTGATCGTCCACCCCCCCGGCGGGCTGGTGGAAGGCGACACGCTGCACGTGGCGGTGCAGGCGGACGCGGGCACGCATGGCCTTGTCTCCACGCCAGGGGCGACGCGTTTTTACCGCTCCGATGGCGAGCCGGCCACCCAGCGGGTGCACATTCGGCTGGAGCCCGGCGCACGGCTGGAATGGGTGCCGCTGGAGACCATCGCCTACCCCGGCTGCCAGGCCCGCAATGCGCTGGACGTGCAACTGGCGGCAGGGTCCGAATGGCTGGCCTGGGACGTGACGGCGCTGGGGCTGCCGGGCTCCGGCCAGCCCTTCGACCGCGGCTGCCTGCACCAGCGCCTGTGCATCGAGGGCCATTGGCTGGAGCAAGGCCGGTTGGACGCCGCGGATGCGCGCCTGCTCGACAGCCCGGTGGGGCTGGGCGGCCACCGCTGCCTGGGCACGCTGGTGCTGGCCAGCGGCACGCCATGGAGCCGCGAGCGGCGGGAGCGCCTGCTGGATGCGGTGCGCGCCGTCCTGCCCGACGGGCTCAACCCACTGCCGGCCGGCGCCACCTGCCCCAACGACCATGTGCTGGTGCTGCGGGTGCTGGGCCCGCTGGTCGAGCCGGTGATGGCCCTGGTGCAGCAAGGCTGGTCGGCGCTGCGGCAGGCGGCGTGGGGCCTGCCGGGGCAGCCGGCGCGGATTTGGCGGGTTTGAGGCGATCTTCAGATCGCCACGAGTTGGCGGATACCGCGGGCTTGCATCTCGGCGCCTGGCCCGCTGGCCACCACCTCGCCGCGCTCCATCACCAGATACTGGTCGGCCAGTTCTTCGGCGAAGTCGTAATATTGCTCAACCAACAATACGGCGATGGGTTGGCCATCGAGCCCCTCGCGGGCCAGCTTTTTGAGCACTCGGCCGATGTCTTTGATGATGTTGGGCTGAATGCCTTCGGTCGGCTCGTCGAGCACCAGAAGTCGGGGGCTTGACGCCAAGGCGCGGGCGATGGCCAATTGCTGCTGCTGCCCGCCGGAGAGGTCGCCCCCACGGCGATTCAACATTTGCTCGAGCACCGGAAACAACTCGAAGAGTTGTGGGGCCAACGGGGTTCCGGCCTTCTTCGTGGCCTGGCCCATGAGCAGGTTCTCGTGCACGGTCAGGCGGGCGAAGATTTCCCGCCCCTGCGGCACATAGCCAATACCGGCGCGGGCGCGCTCGTAAGGGCTGGCCTGGGTGATCGCCACGCCGTCCAGCAGGATCTGGCCGCTGCGCACCGGCACCAGGCCCATCAAGGCCTTGAGCAGCGTGGTTTTGCCCACGCCGTTGCGGCCCAGGACCACGGTAATCTCGCCCGCTCGGGCCTGCAGACTGACCCCACGCAGGATGTGCGAGCCGCCGTAGTACTGGTGGATCCGGTCGATTTGCAACATCCTCATCTTCCCAGATAAACCTCGATCACCCGCTCATCGGCCTGCACCTGGTCGAGCGTGCCTTCGGCCAGCACGGAGCCGTCACACAGCACCGTCACCTTCTCACTGATGGCGCGAATGAAGTGCATGTCGTGCTCCACCACCATGAGGCTGTGCCGGCCCTTGAGGCGCAGGAACAGTTCGGCGGTGCGCTCGGTTTCCTCGTCGGTCATCCCCGCAACAGGCTCATCCAGCAACAGAAGCTTGGGCTCCTGCATCAGCAGCATGCCGATTTCCAGCCATTGCTTCTGGCCGTGGCTCAGATCGCCGGCACGGCGCGTCAATGCGTCGCTCAGGTGGATGGTGTGCAGCACCTCCGCCAAACGGTCTTTTTGCTCGCCTGTGAGAGAGAAGCGCAGGCTGGACCACACACGTTTGTCGGCAGCCAGCGCCAACTCCAAGTTCTCGAAGACGCTCAGCTCCTCGAACACGGTGGGTTTTTGGAACTTGCGACCGATACCCAGCGCGGCTATTTCGGGCTCGCTGTAGTGCAGCAAATCGATGGTCGAGCCAAAGAACACGGTGCCGCGGTCGGGCCGCGTCTTGCCAGTGATGATGTCCATCATCGTGGTCTTGCCCGCGCCGTTGGGGCCGATGATGCAGCGCAGCTCGCCTGGGGCGATGTCGAGGTTGAGTCCGTTGATGGCCTTGAAACCATCGAAACTGACGTGCACGTCCTCCAGGTACAAAATACGGCCGTGGGTCGTGTCCACTTCGCCGGTCTTTACGGGACGGGCGAATGGGGCACTGCGGCCACCCGCCTCGGTCTGACCGGTGGCGGGTATACCGTGCGCGCGTGCCAGGCGCTGCGCGCCCGCTTCCATGAGGTCCGGGGTCATGCGACGCCTCCCGCCTGGCCACGCATGCGCTGCAGCACCGTCCGTGCCACCCCGACCAACCCCTGCGGCATGAACAGCGTCACCGCAATGAACAAGCCGCCCAGAAAATACAGCCAGTACTCCGGGAAGTGCACCGTCAGCACGCTTTTGGCACCGTTGACGACGAACGCGCCAATGATCGGTCCGATCAGGCTGGCCCGCCCGCCCACAGCGGTCCAAATGGCGATCTCGATGCTGTTGGCAGGACTCATCTCGCTGGGGTTGATGATGCCCACCTGCGGGACGTACAACGCCCCAGCCACAGCGCACATCACCGCCGAAATCACCCAGATGGTCAGTTTGTAGGGCAAGGGGTCGTAGCCGCAGAACATGACTCGGCTTTCGGCATCACGAATCGCTTGCAGCACCCGGCCGAATTTGGAGCGCACCAGCCAGCTTGCCCACAGATAAAAGACCAGCAGGGTCAGCCCGGTGATGACGAACAACACCATGCGCGTTTCGGGGGTAGCCAGGGGCACGCCCAGAATGCGCTTGAAATCGGTAAAGCCATTGTTGCCGCCCAAGCCGGTTTCGTTACGGAAGAACAGCAGCATGGCCGCAAAGGTCAGCGCCTGGGTGATGATGGAAAAGTACACCCCTTTGATGCGTGACCTGAAGGCAAAGTAACCAAACGCAAACGCCAGCCCCCCCGGCACCAGCACGATCAGCAACAGCGTGGCGGCGAAACTGTCGCTCAGCGCCCAGTGCCAGGGCAGCGCCTTCCAGTCCAAAAACACCATGAAGTCGGGCAGCTCGCTGCCATACACACCGTCGGTGCCGATCTGTCGCATCAGGTACATGCCCATCACATAGCCGCCGAGCGCAAAGAACAGACCGTGCCCCAGGCTCAGAATGCCGGTGTAGCCCCAGATCAAATCCATGGCCAGGGCGCAAATGGCGTAACACATGATCTTGCCCAACAAACCGATCATGTAGTCGCTCAAATGCCAGGGGCTGTCAACCGGCACCCACAGATTGAGCACCGGGGCCAGCGCACAAACCCCTAGCAGCGCCGCAATGACCGCCCCCCAACCAGAGCGCGTCAGCAGCGGTCCCTTGGCGGGCCAGAGGACGATCGGTGTTGTGGTCGTCGTTGCAGTCATGGGTGGATTCCGTGTATTCCAAGGACAACTCAAGCCTGCCGCCCTTTGAGGGCGAAGATGCCCTGCGGCCGTTTCTGGATGAAGACGATGATGAACACCAGCACCGCGATCTTGGCCAATACCGCACCGGCCCAGCCTTCGATGAACTTGTTGAGCAACCCCAGCCCCAGCGCGGCATACACGGTGCCTGCGAGTTGCCCGACGCCGCCGAGCACCACCACCATGAAGCTGTCGATGATGTAGCTTTGTCCCAAATCCGGCCCCACGTTGCCGACCTGACTCAGCGCCACGCCCGCCAGGCCCGCGATGCCAGACCCCAGCGCAAAGGCGTAGGTGTCGACACGCGCCGTGTTGACCCCCATGCAAGCCGCGATCGGCCGGTTTTGCGTCACGCCACGCACGAACAGGCCCAGCCGCGTTCGACCGATGAGCAGCGCTACGGCCACCAACACCGCCAACGCGAAGCCGATGATCACAATCCGGTTCCAGGGCAGTGTGAGATCCCCCATCACCACCACACCTCCGCTCATCCAGCCGGGGCTTTCCACCGCCACGTTTTGAGCGCCAAACACACTGCGCACCCCTTGCATGAGAATGAGACTGAGCCCCCAGGTCGCCAGCAACGTCTCCAGCGGACGGCCGTAGAGCCATCGAATGACGCCCCGCTCCATCACCGCGCCCACCAGCGCCGCAGCCAAAAACGCCACAGGCAGGGCCGCGAGCAAATACCACTCGAATGCGCCCGGCAAGTACTGCCTGAAGAGCCCCTGCACCACGTAAGTGGCGTAGGCGCCAATCATGATCAGCTCGCCGTGGGCCATGTTGATCACACCCATCAACCCATAGGTGATGGCCAGACCCAGGGCCGCCAGCAGCAGGATGGAGCCCAGGCTCACCCCCGTGAACAACTGCCCAACGACCTGGGCGCGAATCAAAGCCCGGTCCACCTGAGCCAGCGCTTGCGCCAGCGCGGCCTTGACGGCGGGGTCGGACTCCTGTTCCTGGCGCTGCGCCAGCCTGGCCCGCACGCTGTCCTGCCCCACATGCGCCAGGGTCTGAACAGCCGTCACGCGTTGCGCGGCATCGCCGCCCTCCAACCACAAAGCGGCGCGGGCCTCCTCCACGGCACGCCGGGCCCGACCATCCAGACGCGAAACATTTTGGGAAGCCAACGCGTTCTCGATCCAGGGCATGACCGACGCGTCCGGCTGGGCGATCAGGCTGTCCCGCAAGCGCAGCGCTGCCTCGCGCTGCCGCCTTGCGTCATCACCCAGCAGATCCAAGCCCGCCAGCGCGCGCTCCAACGCCCCCCGCAGGCGGTTGTTGACCATCGCGCTGGTCGCTCCATCGGCCGAGGCGGGGGCGCCCGTCACCGCGTCGATGGCGGTCTCCCCCTCCACGATGAGCACCTGCTCGCCGCGCACCATCACCGCCTCGCGGGCCATGGCCCGAATCAGAGCCTCGGCCCGCGGGTCGCCGGACGTGGCCAGCCGGCCCATGACTGCGATGCGATCGGCGGTCTCGCCCTCGGCCAGGGTCAGTGCCTCCTGCGGCGTGAGCGCTCGCGCGGCGCCCGCCCATACCCACATCAGGCCCAGCCACAACACCCACAACCGGCGGCCCGCCGCCCACACGCGTCGCAAACGCATCGTGACACTCCTGCTCAGGCGGACTTTTGCGGGGTGTCGGGCTTCTTGTCGTTGCCTTCGATGAAGGGACTCCAGGGCTGCGCACGCACCGGGCCTTTGGTCTTCCAGACGACGTTGAACTGGCCGTCGGCGCGCACCTCGCCGATGAACACCGGCTTGTGCAGGTGGTGATTCTTCTCGTCCATCTTGGCCTCGAATCCGTTCGGTGCCTTGAAGGTCTGACCGCGCATCGCCACACGCACCTTGTCCACATCGGTGGACTTCGCCTTTTCCACGGCCTGCTTCCACATATGAATGCCGATGTAGGTGGCCTCCATGGGGTCATTGGTCAGCGGCCGATCCTTGTGGCCAGGGATGTTTTTGGCCTTGGCGTAAGCGGCCCACTTCTTGGTGAACTCGTCGTTGACCGGGTTTTTCAGGCTCATGAAGTAGTTCCAGGCCGCCAGATGACCGACCAGCGGGCGGGTATCTACGCCGCGCAGTTCTTCCTCGCCCACGCTGAAGGCCACCACAGGCACGTCAGTGGCCTTGAGGCCTTGGTTGCCCAGCTCTCGGTAGAAGGGCACATTGGAGTCGCCGTTGATGGTGGAGACGACGGCCGTTTTCTTGCCTTGGGCCGAGAATTGTTTGATGCGGGCGATGATGGACTGGTAGTCGCTGTGGCCGAAGGGCGTGTACTCCTCCATGATGTCGCTATCGGGGATGCCCTTGGACTTCAGGAACGCGCGCAAGATCTTGTTGGTGGTGCGCGGGTACACGTAGTCGGTACCGAGCAGCACGAAACGCTTGGCCGAACCCCCGTCGGCGCTCATCAGGTATTCCACCGCCGGAATCGCCTGCTGGTTGGGAGCCGCACCGGTGTAGAACACGTTGGGGCTCATTTCTTCGCCCTCGTACTGCACCGGATAGAACAGCAGACCGTTGAGCTCTTCGAACACCGGCAGCACCGATTTGCGGCTGACCGACGTCCAGCAGCCGAAAACCGCGGCCACTTTGTCTTTGGTCAGCAACTGGCGGGCGCGCTCGGCAAACAGCGGCCAGTTGGAGGCGGGGTCCACCACCACGGCTTCGAGCTTGCGCCCCAGCACGCCGCCCTTGGCGTTGATTTCTTCGACCGCCATCAGCACCGTGTCCTTCAGCACGGTTTCGGAAATCGCCATGGTGCCCGACAGGCTGTGCAACACCCCCACTTTGATGGGCGTGTTGGCGCGGGCGGGCCAAGCGGCCAGACTGCCCAGGGTGCCGACGGCCGCTGCGGCCGACAGGGCTTTGAGGGTGGAACGACGTTTCATCATGGCAGGGCTCCAGTCGAGGTCAAGACGGTCAAGGTCAAACGAGCAATCCGACCGCGACACCACCGGTTGGACCAGCGCATCACGGACGGTTTGATGCTAGGGTTTGCCCTGATGACTGTCTGTACGCCGGGTGGCGTATGAGCCTCCGGCATGTCAGCCTGCCGCACGCTCGCTCAGGGAGGGCACACGCTGCAAGGCCATGGCTGCGGCAGCGGTTCGGGTTTCCACGCCGAGCTTGGCATGGATGCGCTCCAGGTGCTTTTTCACCGTCGCCGGACTCGCGCCCAGGATGTCGCCAATGTCACGATTGGTCTTGCCTTTGGCCACCCAGTACAGCACTTCGGCCTCGCGCGCCGTCAGGCCAAAGGTTTGCATCAGCCCCTGTAGGGCGCTGGCGTCCGAGGTTTCCTGCATCACGATCAGCCACTCGCCGCCCTCCCCGTTGGGGGCGGCGTCGGCCGGATCGCCCACGGCACGGTGCAAGCGAAACGTCAACCGCCGCGGGCCGTGGCTCAAGGTCAGGCGGGGCGGCTCCACGGGGGCAGTAGCGCCCTGCCGGACATCGGGCACGTGGCGACGCAACCATTGCAGCACGGGCTCGGGCGTCTCGGGCGCCTGGGTGCCGCAATAGCGCCACAAAAGCTCCCGGGCCAGCGGGGTCTGCCACATCAAGCGGCCATCGCGTTCCCGCACCGTCATGGTGGCATAGCCAAAGGCATCCAGAGCGTTGCGCGCCTGCTCTTGCTCCAACTCCCCACGACGCACCTGCCGCGCCGTGCGCAAATGCACCCCCATGCGGGCGATCACCTCTTGGGGTTTGACCGGCTTGGTCACGTAGTCCACCCCGCCCGCGTCCAGCGCCTGCAGCAGGTGCTCGGTCTCGGTCAACCCGGTCATGAAGATAATGGGAATGTGCGCCGTCTGCGGATCGGCCTTCAGGCGTCTGGCCACCTCGAAGCCATCCATGCCGGGCATGATGGCATCGAGCAGCACCACATCGGGCTGGGCCTGCCGCGCACGGGCGAGGGCGGCTTCGCCATCCAGGGCCACCAGAACCGTGTGCCCGGTTTCGTCCAGCGTGTCGTGCAAAACGGCCAAGTTTTCCGGCGCATCGTCCACGATCAGGACCACCGGGGGAACGTCTTCAATCTCGTGAGGGTTCCAACGCACCAAGCGCCTCCTGCAAGACCTGTTCAATCTGTTCAAACCGGAATTCACGTGCCCACACACGCAAGCGATCACCTGCGGGTCCGGGACACAGCTCGTCGAGGCAACGCACGAGGCCCCGGTAGTGGCCCAGCCGGGCCGAGGCGAGCAAGCCGTGCAAATCGGCCGCCGACAGCGTGCGCAAGCCCTCCCAAGACGTTTCGGGCGCCGGCGAATGCATGCGCTGGACCGGCAGGGGTGCCGATGGGGACGGCAACCACGTCAGATCGAGTCGCCGGGCCAGCCAGCGCAGCAGGTCGTCACGCCGAACGGGCTTGACGAAAAAGTCGTCCGCGTGCAAGCCGACCGGGTTGTCCAGCCCCTTGTCAAAGGCATTGGCCGACACGACGGCCCATGCCGGGGCCGGCCAGCCCTGTCCTTGGGCCAGGGCCCGGATGCGCTCGAGCGCCTGCCAGCCGTCCATGCCGGGCATGGCCAGGTCCATGAACACTGCGTCGGGGCGCAGCCCGGCCTCCAGCAGGGCCAGGGCTTGTTCGCCACAGGCAGCCAAATGCACCTCGAAGCCCAATGGGGCCAGCCAGCGTTGCAGCAATTGCCGGTCGTCTTCCTCGTTGTCCACGACCAGCAGGCAACGCCGCGGCCCCGCATAACCGTCCACCTGCAGCGGGCGGGCATCGGCCATCGCGAGCGCCTCGCCGTGCCATTCCGGCAGAAACAGACGCAGCCGGAATACACTGCCCCACCCCGGTGTGCTGTCAACGGTCATTTCGCCCCCCATGAGGTCGGCCAGCATCCGGGCGATGGTCAATCCCAGCCCGGCGCCATGGGCGCCCGGCTGCGCCGCGGCCAATCCCCGGGCAAACGGCTCGAACACCCGCTCCCGCTCGGCCGCAGTCATGCCAGGCCCGGTGTCGCAGACCTCGAACACCGCCATCTCGCGCACATACCGCACCCGCAAGGTCACGCCACCACGCACCGTGAACTTGACCGCATTGCCCAACAGGTTGATCAGGATCTGACGCAGCCGCCGGTCGTCGGCGCGCACGGCCTGCGGCCAGCGGGTGGGCGGCTCGAAAGCAAACGACAGTCCTTTGGCCTTGGCCTGCAGCTCGAACATGCCGGCCACATCCTGCAACAGGGCCTTGAGGTCCAGCGGCCTGACGTCGAGGGTCAGGCGGCCCGCCTCGATACGGGCAATATCGAGCGTGCCTTCGATCAGCGACAGCAGGTGCTCGCCACTGCGCAGGATGACCTGTACCGCATGGGCGCGATGGGGCGGCAGCGCAGCATCCTGCTGCAGGAGCTGGGCATAGCCCAGAATGCTGTTGAGCGGGGTGCGAAGCTCGTGGCTGATGGTGCTGACATAGCGCGTCTTGGCCTGGTTGGCCTGGTCGGCCTGTTCACGGGCACGCTCGGCGGCCTGCTTGGCCTGCTGCAGGGCGGCATCGGTGCGGCGGTGGGATTCGATTTCCTCCATCAGCAGCCGGGTCTGCCGGTTGGATTCCTCCTGCGCCACCTCGCGGCTCTTGTGCGCCAGCACCAGCCACCAGGCGACCACGGCCGCCACCATCAGCAAAGCCGCATACACCTTGATGAATCCGGCCTGCAAGGCTGCCAGTGCTTCCTCCCCCGCCGGCAGGGCATCGACCGACAGCAGCCGGTGCCACTCGTGGCGGTACAACACGGCCAGCACCGCCGCCAACACCGGAGCGATCACCAGCATCAGCAGCAGAAAATGCCCCAAACCGGCATCGACCCGAGGCCACCAGCGTGGCGGTAACAAACGGTGCAGCACCTGCTCCCACTGACGCGAGAGGCGTGCATGGGGTTTGCACGCGTCGGCACAGCGGGCGTCGAGCGTGCAGCACAGCGAGCAAATGTCGCCCTGATAAGCTGGACAGTGCGCCATGTCCGGCGCTTCGTAAGCCGACTCGCAGACCACACAATGCTTGAGCGGTGCCAGGGCCACGTAGCGGCCATCGAGCCCGACGTCGGAGTGATCGCGATTGGCGGGCTCGGGCTGGCGGGCCAGGTAGTAGCGGCCGCGGGTGGCCCAGGCAATCAAGGGCGCGGTCAAAAATGCCGTCACCATGGCCACCACCGCCGAGAACGCCTGTGCCATCGGCCCCATCAGGCCCAAATGCGCGGCCATGCCCAGCGCCGACGCCAGCGTCATGGCCCCCACCCCCACGGGGTTGACGTCGTACAGATACGCCCGCTTGAACTCGATGCCACGCGGCGACCAGCCCAAAGGCTTGTTGATGACGAGATCGGCCACCACCGCCATGATCCACGCGATGGCGATGTTGGCATACAGGCCCAGCACATCGCCCAGGGCCTCGAACACGTTCATCTCCATGAGCATGAAGGCGATGGCCGTGTTGAACACCACCCACACCACCCGGCCTGGGTGATGGTGGGTCAGCCGGGAGAAAAAATTGCTCCACGCCAAGGAGCCTGCGTAAGCATTGGTGACGTTGATCTTGAGCTGCGACACCACCACGAACAGCGCCGTGGCCGCCACGGCCCAGCCGTGGGGCAACAGGTATTCGTAAGCGGCCAGGTACATCTGGTTCGGGTCCACCGCACGTTCGGCGCCCCCACCGTGGCTGAGCACCAGATGGGCCAGCAACACACCGCCCAGCATTTTCAGCACGCCAATCACCACCCAGCCGGGGCCGCCGGCCACCACGCCCAGCCACCAGCGCCCCCGGGTGCGCTGGGTGGGCGGAGGCATGAAGCGCAAATAGTCGGCCTGCTCCCCCATCTGGGTGATCAGTGCCACCCCCACCGTCAGCGCCGCCCCAAACAAGTGCCACTGAAATGCACCGCCTTCGCCATCCGCCCCAGCATAGTGCGCCACCGCGGAAAACGCCTCCGGGTCCAGCCACGCCACGGCGACGAACGGCACGACCATCATCACCAGCCACAGGGGCTGCGTCCAGACCTGAAAGCGGCTGATGACCGACACCCCGTGCGTGACCAGCGGAATCACCACCAGGGCGCAAATCAGGTAGCCCCAAGCGGGCGGTATGCCCAGCGCCAGTTCCAGCGCGTAGGCCATCACCGCGGCTTCGAGCGCGAAAAAGATGAAGGTGAACGACGCATAGATGAGCGAGGTGATGGTGGACCCGATGTAACCGAACCCGGCACCGCGCGTCAGCAGGTCCATGTCCACGCCATAGCGGGCGGCGTAGACACTGATGGGCAATCCCGCCAAGAAAATGATCAACCCGGTGACCACGATGGCCCAAAAGGCGTTCAGAAACCCATACTGCACCAGCAACGTGGCCCCCACCGCCTCCAGGATGAGAAACGAGGCCACGCCAAACGCCGTGTTGGCCACCCGCCACTCCGACCATTTGCGAAACCGCTGCGGGGTGAAGCGCAGGGCGTAGTCTTCCAGCGTCTCGCTGGCCACCCAGCTGTTGTAATCCCTCCGCACCTTGACGATGCGCTGGACAGGAACGGCATGTTCGACGGCTTCGGGCTTCACGCCTGCTCCGGGTGCAACTTTCGTGCCATGCGCCATCCAGCGTATGGCGACCTGTCACGGTCAACAGGCATACTGCCCGAACCTAGGCACGCATATTGCAAGAGCCAGCCCATGGAACTCTCCCCCCGCGACAAAGACAAGCTGCTCATCTTCACCGCCGCGCTGCTGGCCGAGCGCCGGCGCGCGCGCGGGCTCAAGCTCAACTACCCCGAGGCGGCGGCCCTGATCAGCGCCTATGTGATGGAAGGGGCCCGCGACGGCAAGACGGTGGCCGAGCTCATGAGCGAAGGCCGCACCGTGCTCAG
>DYIC01000059.1 GCA_020723845.1 Hydrogenophaga sp. | reverse complement strand
GTCAATCATGCGGGCGTCAGACAGAGGGGGGATTGGGCCGTTGGTGCGCGGGGGGGGACTCGAACCCCCACGCCATCGCTGGCGTCAGGACCTAAACCTGGTGCGTCTACCAATTTCGCCACCCGCGCACGGCTTCGGGGCCCATCGGCGCCCGGTCGGAACAGGCCGCGATTGTAGCGCCAGGTTCAGAACAACTCGACGTCGCCACCCGCACCGCGATGCGTTTCGGGCTCGCCCGTCTGCACGTCGGTCTCGTAGCCGCGCACCTGGTTGCGCCCCTGCGCCTTGGCCAGATACACCGCACGGTCGGCGCGCTCGAAGGCGTCGGCCGGTGTATCGTGCTCGCGCACAGCGGTGTAGCCGATGCTGACCGTGATACGCCCCACCTGGGGGAAAGGGAAACCCTCGACGTTGCGTCGCAGCCGCTCGAAGGCGCTGGCCGCGGCAGTGGCATCGGCTGCGCGCGCCAGCACGACGAATTCCTCGCCACCGAACCGGTACAGACGGTCATCGTGCCGGAACGTGCTGCGCAGAATGCGCGCGATCAACAGCAACACTTCGTCGCCGATCAGGTGCCCGTAGCGGTCGTTGACCGATTTGAAGTGATCCACATCGATCACGGCCAGCCAATGCGCGCCACCGCTGCCGGGACGCCGCTGCCCGTGCGGCCCATCGGGCGCTTGGGGCGTCACCCGGGTGGCTTTGTAGAAGGCGTCGTCGAACGATTTGCGGTTCAGCAACCCAGTCAGCGTGTCGCGCTCGCTCGATTCGAGCACGTTGATGAAATTTTCGAAAATCCGCGCCATGCCCTCGGCGACCTGTACGCGATGGGGATCGGGCGCGCCGTCGAAATCCGCCTCGATGAGCAAACGCCGGTCGGACTCCGTCAGGATGGGGACCAACAGCCGTGCCGCGCCGTCGTCCGTCAAGAGGCGGGTCTGCCGCGACTGCCAGGCCTGCTCGCGCTGCGGATCGGCATCCACCCGGGGCAAATCCGCCAGCGTCATCCACGCCGGCGACGACTGCGGCACGGGCGCGCCCCGCTCCAGCCGGGCCCGGTTCAACAGCCGGTCACCGTCGGCATCGGGCACCGCCTCCCACAGCGTCACGGCCCGGGCATCGAGCAACGGCCGCATCACCTCCACCAGGGTCGCGTCCATGCTGTCACGATCCCTGCCCCGCGTCAGTCGCGCGAGCTGCTCGAGGTGTTGCAACACTTGGCGCATGGTTCCCTGGAGACTGGCTGCTGTTACTGTTTGTTGTACTGGTGAGGGCCGGCGCCGATCGCATGCACTACTCGAGTGCGCGATAGCGACGCATCGAACGATCGTACCAGTTTCGGGGGCTTTTGAGCCCCCGGAAAAACACTGCGTCACGCGGCTGTGGCAACATCCGACCATGGCGTTTGCTTCGGCCGTCGATCATTATGAAAACTTCCCCGTCGCCTCGTTGCTGTGCCCGCCGCAGTGGCGTGAAGCGGTCGTGGCCATCTACCGCGTGGCTCGCTGGGCCGACGATGTGGCGGATGAGGGCGACGCCCCGCCCGCCGAACGGCTGGCCCAGTTGGCGGCGCTGCGGGACCTGTTGCAGCGCCTTTGGAGCGACGACGACACCGTCACGCGCCAAGCGGACTGGGCGCCCATGCTGGCACCGTTGCAAGCGGCCCGCCAACGCCACGGCCTGCCATTCGCACCCTTCCTGGATTTGCTCGACGCGTTCGAGCAGGACGTGCGCTGGACCGCCGACGGCCGCCGCTACCGCGACGACGCCGAGCTGCTGCACTACTGCCGCCGTTCCGCCAACCCGGTCGGGCGCTTGATGCTGCACCTGGCGGGTGTGCAGACCCCCACGGCACTGGCGCACAGCGACGCCATCTGCACCGGGCTGCAACTGGTCAATCTGTGGCAAGACTTGGGGCAGGATCGCGCCCGCGGGCGCTGGTATGTGCCCGATGCGTGGCTGAGGCACGCCGGCCTCGACCCCCACCGCCCCCTGGCCGACTGGACCGATGCCGAGCTGACCCCTGTCGTGCAGCGAGGTTGTCGGTTGGCGCTGCACCATTTGCGCGCCGGTTGGTCTTTGCCGCTCGCCATCGGCGGGCGCTTCGGCTGGGAATTGCGCCTCGTGCTGCAGGGCGCGTTGCGGGTGCTGCAGCATATCCAGGCGCTCGGCTGGCGCACGCTGCACCAACGCCCCACCCTGCGCGCACGCGACCTGCCGCTGCTCGTGTGGCGAGCGTGGCATCATCGACCCCCATCGAACCCCGCCCTTTGCGCATGACACGCCGCCCCCTATCCGCCTTGTGGCTGTTGCTGGCCCTGGCCATCCCTCAGGTGCATGGAGCGCCCCCCGCCTCCTCCGCTCCCAACGGCCCGGCGGCGGCGCTGAGCGTGCGCGCGCAGCCGCTGGCCGAGGTGGCGGTCTATCCGACGCGCAGCGTCAGCGCCCAGGTAGCACCACGCAACGAAGCGCGCATCGCGGCCGAGGTGGGTGGCGTGCTGCAGCGCTGGGACGCCGATGTGGGCACGCGCGTGCGCGCCGGGCAGGTGCTGGCGCGGCTCGACGAGACCGACCTGGCGCTGGCCGTGGAGCGCGCGCGCGCCGCACGCGATGCGGCACAGGCGCGCTTGGGCATGGCCCAGGCCCAGCTGGCACGCGCGCGCCAACTGCAGGCACAGGGTTTTTTGTCGCCCGAGGCGCTGACCCTGCGCGAAACCGAACTCACGGTGCAGCAAGCCGACCTGGCACAGACGGAAGCCGCGCTGCGCAGCGCCGAGCGTCAGCGGGCCAAAGCCGTGGTGCGCGCGCCCTTTGCCGGCACCATCACCCAACGGCTGGCCCAGCAGGGCGAGACGGTGGCCGCGGGCACCCCACTGTTCGTGCTGGCCCAAACGGAGGGCAGCGAGTTGCACGCGGCGCTGCCCCCCGCCGACGCGCAGACACTGCAGCGCGTGCGGGAACTGGTCTTCGAAGCCGAATCCGGCGTGCAGCGGCGCGCGCAAGTGCTGCGCGTGGTCGATGCCGTCTCGGCCGGCACGCGGCTGCAGACGGTGCGCCTGCGCCTACTGGGCGAACCCTTGCCGCCGGGCACCCCGGGCCTGCTGCGCTGGCAGACCAGCGACCCCCACGTGCCTGCCACGCTGTTGGTGCAGCGCGAGGGTCGGCTGGGCGTCTTCGTGGCCGAGGGCGAGGGCGCGGCAGCACGCGCGCGCTTCGTGCCTCTGACGCAAGCACAAGAGGGCCGGCCCGCACCGGCGACGGGGCTGCCCACGCAGGCGCGCCTCGTCACCCAGGGGCAGCAGGCGTTGCGCGATGGCCAACCCATCACGGTCGGCCCCTGAGGCACGCCCCCGGAGATGGTCCATGCGGCTGCTGCGCGCCCTCATCACCAACCACCCCCTGGCCAACATCGCGTTCGCGGTCGTCATGCTCCTGGGCCTGCTGGCCTATGTGCAAATGCCGCGCGAGCGCGACCCGGAGATCAACTTCAACTGGGTCAACGTCACCACGGTGCTGCCGGGCGCCAGTGCCGAGGAGGTCGAGCGGCTGGTCACCAACCCGCTGGAGGATGCCATCCAGGGCGTGGCCGACATTCGGTTCGTGAGCTCCAGCTCGCGCGAGAATGTCTCCAGTCTGCTGGTGCGCTTTGGCGACATCGACGAGCGTACCTTCGACAAGCGCATGAACGATCTGCGGCGCGAGATCCAAAACAAAGCGAGCGCCGAGCTGCCCGATGAGGCGCGCGAGCCGCGCGTGCTCGAGTTTTCCACCTCCAACGGCTTTCCCACCGCCATCATGCGGCTAACCGGGCCGGCCGACGACGAGGTGCTGCGGCGCGAGGGGCGGCGCATCCGCCAAGCCCTGGAGCGGCTGCGCGGCGTCGACCAGGTGTTCGCCTCTGGGCTGCGCGACCCGGAGCTGCTGGTGCGCCCCGATCCGGCGGCGCTGGCGGTGCGCGGGCTGACGGCCGCTGACGTGGCAGACGCGCTGCGCGCCCACTGGCGCGACACCGCGGCGGGCACACTCGCCACCCGGCAAGGCGTGTGGACGATCGCCGTCAGCGGCGTCGAGCTCGACCCGGAACGCCTGGCGCAACTGACCGTGACGTCCGCTGTGCGGCCCGGTGCGTTCGCCCGCTTGGGCGACGTGGCCCAAGTAACGTGGGCGCGCGCCAAACCGTCGCAGCTGGCGTCGATGGACGGGCAGCCTGCGATCTCGCTGGCGTTGACCAAAAAAGCCCGCGTCAACACCTTGAGGCTGCTCGACGATGTGCGCGCCTTCATCGAGCGCGAAAACGCCGTGCTGGCCACCCAGGGGCTGCAGCTAACGCTGACCGATGACCAGACCATCCCCACGCGCGAGGCGATCGACGTCATGCAAACCAACGCGCTCTATGGCGTCGTCTTGGTGCTGGCGGTCTGTTGGGTGTTTTTGGGCTGGCGCATCGGCGTGCTGGTCGCGCTCGGCATCCCGTTCTCGCTGTTGGGCACATTTGCCGTCTTGCAGGGGATGGACTACACCCTCAATATCTCCGTATTGCTGGGCGTGGTGATCGCGCTGGGTATGCTGGTGGACGACGCCGTGGTGGTGGTGGAGGCGATCTACTACCGCATCGAGCGCGGACAGGCCGCGCTGCCGGCCTGCCTGGACGGCATTGCCGAGGTGTGGAAACCCGTGTTGGCCTCGGTGGCGACGACGCTGGCCGCGTTTTTGCCCCTGATGCTGATGCCGGGGATCGTCGGCAAATTCATGTTCATCATCCCGTTCGTGGTGACGCTGGCGTTGCTGATCTCGCTCGTCGAGGCGTTTTGGATGATGCCGGTACACGTGGCCATGATGAAGGTGCGGCTGGACCAGCCGGGGCGCGTGCAACGCTGGCGCAACCGCTTCAACCGCGCGCTGCGCCTGCGCTACGGGCAGGCGCTGGTGGTGGTTCTGCGTCGGCCCTGGACCTTTTTGGGTCTGGGCGCGCTGGTGGTGGCGGGTGCCGCGGCACTGCTGGCCACCAGCGTGGTGCGCGTGCAGTTTTTCGCCTTCGACCCGATCCGGGCGTTCTACGTCAACGTCGACATGCCCGCCAGCGCCTCACTGGAAGAAACGCTGGCCGAGACCGAGCGGGTGGAGCAAGTGGTGCGCCGCCACCTGCGCGGCGTGGGCGACGCCGCGCAGGGGCACGAAGCGCGCGCCGTCACCTCGACCGCGGGGCTGAAGTTCACCCAGACCGAACCGGTATACGGTGACGCCTACGGGCAGGTGTTCGTTTCGCTCAATCCACGCACGCCGGGCGCACGCGAGGTGCAAGAGGTGGTGGAGGCGATGCGGCGCGAGGTCGAAACGCTGCCCGGCCCCGGGCGCAAGAGCTTCACGCTGCTGTCGGGCGGGCCGCCGGCGGGCAAGCCCATCAGCGTCAAAGTGCGCGGCGACGACTTCGACCAGATCCAAGCCGCCGCCGACGCCTTGAAGGCCGTCATTGCCACCCTGCCCGGCACGCGCGACATCCAGGACGACAACATACCCGGGCGCGGCATGCTGCGCCTGACGCTCCAACCCGAGGCGCTGCGCGAGCTGGGCATCGGGCCCGCGCAGGCCACACGGCTGGTGCGGCTGGCGGTCGACGGCGAGGTGGTGGCCTTCACGCGCGAGGCGGGCGACAAGATCGAGCTGCGCGTGCGCCAGCGCCTGCTCGACGCCCCACCGCCGGACCCTTCGGCGCTGTTGGCCACGCCGGTGACGCTGCCCAACGGCCAGGTGACGCAACTCGGGGCGCTGGTGCAGGCGGAACTCCAGCCCACGCGCGGCTTCATTCGCCACCACAACCTGCGCCGCGCCATCACGGTCGAGGCCGATCTCGACAAGGCCGTGCTCGACACCACCGAGGCCAACCGCCGCATCCAGGCCGCATGGGACACGCTGCGACTGCAGCACCCTGGCGTCGATCTGGACTTTTCGGGTGAGCTGGAAGACATCAACGAAAGCCTGGCCGCCATGCAGCAACTGTTCTTGCTCGGCGTCGGGTTGATCTACCTGATCCTGGCCGCCCAGTTTCGCAGCTACGGCCAGCCGCTGATGATCCTGGTCACGGTGCCGTTGGCCTTCGCCGGGGTGGCCATTGGCCTGGCCATCACGCGCCACCCGTTGTCGCTGTACACGCTGTACGGGGTCATCGCGCTCACCGGCATCGCGGTCAACTCGGCCATCGTGCTCATCGACGCCGCCAACGACCGGCTGCGCCAGGGACTGGGGTTGATGCACGCCATCGTCTGGGCGGCGCGGCGGCGCGTGGTGCCCATCCTCATCACCAGCACCACCACCATCGGTGGGCTCGTGTCGCTCGCGTTCGGGCTGGGGGGGCAAAGTCTGTTGTGGGGCCCAGTGGCCTCGGCCATCGTGTGGGGGCTGCTGGTCTCGACGGCGCTGACGCTGTTCATGGTGCCGTTGCTGTACGGCCTGTTCATGCGTCCGGTGGCTGCGCGCTGGGCGCGGGAGGCAGCGACATGACGCCCGAGCGGCTGGCACAGGCCCAGGCCTATGCCCAGGAGCGCGCGGCGGCGTCGGGCAGCAGCTTTTATTACGCTTTTTTGTTTTTGCCCGCGCCGCGGCGCGCCGCCATCACCGCGTTCTACGCCTTTTGCCGCGAGATCGACGACATCGTCGATGAAGTGCACGACCCCGCCGTGGCACAAGCCAAGTTGGCCTGGTGGCGCGAGCAGGTGCGGCGCACCTTCGCCGGTCAGACACCGGAACATCCGGCGCTCGTGGCCCTGCAGCCACACATCCAGCCCTACGGCCTGCACGTCGAGCCGCTGCTGCAGGTCATCGAGGGGTGCGAGTGGGACCTGCAGCAAAGCCGCTATCTGGACTTTGCGCAGCTACAGCGCTACTGCCACCTGGTCGCGGGCGTCGTCGGCGAGGTCGCGGCGCGCATATTTGGCCAGACCCAACCCGCCACCACCGACTACGCACATCGGCTGGGGCTGGCGTTTCAGCTCACCAACATCATCCGCGACGTGGGCGAAGACGCGCTGCGTGGTCGGCTGTACCTGCCCATTGCCGAGCTGCAGCGCTTCGACGTCAAGGCGCACGAGATCCTGCGCCGCGGTGTCGGGGCCAGCCCCGACTTTGCGTCACGCTTCGGCGCCCTAATGCGCTTTCAGATCGAGCGCGCGCTGGCCATCTATGAGGAGGCGATCGCACTGCTGCCGGCCCCCGACCGGCGTGCACAAAAACCAGGCTTGATGATGGCCAGCATCTACCGCACGCTACTGGACGAGATCGCCCAAGACCCGATGCTGGTGCTGACGCAACGCGTGGCGCTGACGCCGCTGCGCAAATTCTGGCTGGCCTGGAAGGTGCAGGCCCTGGGGCGGCTGTGACGCGAACGGTGGCCGTCGTGGGCGGCGGCTGGGCCGGCTTGGCCGCCGCCATCGCCGCGCAGGATGCTGGCTGGCACGTGACGTTGCTGGAGGCGTCCCCCTACTGGGGTGGCCGCGCGCGTACCGTGCCCGTGTTGGACGAGGCCGGCACGACATGGCCGCTGGACAACGGACAACACATCCTGATCGGCGCCTACACCGCCACGCTGGGCCTGATGCGACGCCTGGGCGTGCCGCTGGCCCAGACACTGCAGCGCCTGCCGCTGACCCTGCGCTACCCCGATGGCATGGGCCTGGTGCCGCCTGCTTGGGGCCCGCGCCTGCCACCCCGCTTGGCGCCGTTGGCGCTGGGCGCGGCCCTGCTGCGCGCACGTCCCTGGCCATGGCGGGCGCGGCTGGCGGCACTGCGCGCCCTGGCGGGGTGGCTGCGCCCCGTGGATGCCCGCAGCCCCGACACCCCGGTGGCCAACCTTTGCGCAGGGCTGCCAGATCCGGTGGTGCGCGACCTGATCGAGCCCCTGTGCGTCGCGGCGCTCAATACCCCCATCGAGCGGGCCAGCGCCTGGGTTTTCCGGCGCGTGCTGCGCGATGCGCTGCTGGGGCCTGCCCCCGCCCCCTGGGCGCCGAGCGACCTGTTGCTGCCCCGCGCCGACCTGGGCCAAGTGCTGCCCGAACCGGCCACCGCCACTCTGCGCGCGGGCGGTGCCGTGCTGCGCTCCGGCGCGCGGGTGGTGGGGCTGCAACGTGCGGCTGGCGTTGGCTGGCGGCTGCAGCTGGCCAGTGGCGATACGCTGCAGACCCAGGCCGTGGTGCTGGCCTGCCCGGTCGCGGCCACGGCCCGCCTGCTGGCCGCGTCTGGCCTGGACGCCGAGCCGACTGTCGCCGCCTGGTGCGCCACGGCAGCCGCCCTGCACCACCAACCCATCGCCACGGTCTACCTGCGCCCACCCCCGGACTGGCATTGGCCGGCGGCCGAGCCCATGCTCGCGCTGCACACCCACCCGGTCACCGCCCCCGCGCAATTCGTGTTTTGGCGCCGGCCGCTGGCCAACAGCGCACCGGTTCTCGCACTGGTGGCCAGCGCCCCGGCGCCAGCGCTGGCCACCGATCGCAGCGCGCTCTTGCGCGCCGTGCAAGAGCAATTGCAGCGCCAGCTGGGGCTAGACGGCTGTACGCTGCTTGCGACGGTGGTGGAAAAACGCGCCACCTTCGCCTGCACCCCCGGCCTGCGACGCCCCGGCATGCACGTGGCACCCGGCCTGCTGGCCGCGGGCGACGCCATCGACGGCCCCTACCCCGCGACCCTGGAGGGTGCGGTGCGCAGCGGGCTGGCCGCTGCCGCCGCGCTGTCAGCGCGCGCCTAGCCGGCGGCGCTGCTTTTTTGCGCCGCCTCTTTCTCTTTGAGCGCCCGATACGCCGGGCGTGCATGGCAGCGTTGCAGCCACTCGTGCACATGGGGGAAGGCATGCATCAGCTCGGGCGACGAACGCACCCAGTTGGCCACGCTGGCCACACACACGTCCGCCACCGTAAAGCGCTCCGCCGCCAGATGGGGCCAGCCACGTTGCGCCTGCACCTGCAAGTGCGCCTCCAGCACGGCCAGCGGCCCGCGCACGCGCTGCTCCGCGGCGGCCAGCCGGTCGGCGTCGCGCCGCTCGGGGGGCAGTCCGCGCCGGTGCATCAGCACGGTCAGTGCGTCGGCCTCCAACTCGGTCATGGCCCAGAAGGCCCAGCGCAGCGCCTCGGCATCCTCCGCCGGCGAGGCGGGCGCCAGGTCACTGCCGTCCCCGCGGCCGTGGTGGCGCGCCAAGTAGAGCGCGCACGCCATCGACTCCCATACCACCACGCGCCCCTCGGGCCGCTCGTCGATCAGCACGGGGATGTGGCCGTTGGGGTTGAGTGCCAAAAATTCCGGCGTGCGCGTCGCACCCCCTTGGTAGGGCGTGGGAATGTGCTGATAGTCGATGCCCAATTCCTGCGCCACCCATAGCGGGCGCACGGCGCGAGAGGCGAATATGCCATGGATCGTGATCATGTCGAGCCTTTCCAGAGGGAGTTGACAGGGACGACCGAGCGCACGGACGCCAGCCCCAAGGCCTCGCACAACGCCGCCAGGTGGGGCACCTGCAGGTGGGGGCGCTCGTGCGGCGCCGCGGGTTCTGCCACTGCGGGCGTGGGGCCATGGGGCGGGGTAGCGAGCGCTGCGTGCCACTCACGCCCGGCGCGATCGACCCACGCTGCCTGCATGCCTGCACGCAGCGCGCCCAGCACGTCGTGATGGACATCGTCGCCCACGTGCAGCACATGCTCGGGCGCCACACCGACCAGGGCGGCGGCGGCGCGAAAAATTCGCGCGTCGGGCTTGGCCACCCCCGCCTCGCGCGCGCCCAGCCGGGCATGGAACCATTGGCCGATGCCGATGCGCTGCACATCGGCATTGCCGTTGGACAGCGCGACCACCGGATAGCGCGCGGCCAGCGCCTCCAGCGCCGGGCGCACATCCTCGAACAGCGTCACGCGCTGCCGTTCGGCAAAAAACACCTCGAACGCCGGCTCGGCCAGCGCGGGATCGTCGCCCGCCCGGCGCAGGGCGGCACGGATTGCCTCGCGGCGCAAAAAGCTCAGGTCGTGGCGGTGCTGGGAGTGTTGCCGCTCGACCTCGGCGCGAATGGCGCGCCGCATCGCCGGATCGTGCAACAAGGCAGCCGTCGCCGGCGCATGCGCGTGCAACCATTGCTGCAGCACCGCTTCGGCGCGCTCGATCGTGGGCCATACCGGCCACAGGGTGTCGTCCAGATCGAGGGTGATCGCGCGCACGCGTGCAGGGTCGAACATGTCTGCGCGAGAATACCGCATGACCATGCGCACCGAGCCCCCCTACACCCATGGCCAGGCGGCCCACACCGGTATCCTCTGGGTCAACCTGGGCACCCCGGAGGCGCCCACACCGGCCGCGCTGCGGCGCTACCTGGCCGAATTTCTGAGCGACCCGCGCGTGGTGGAGATCCCACGCCCCATCTGGTGGCCGATCCTGCACGGCATCATCCTCAACGTGCGGCCGCGCCAATCCGCCGCCAAATACGCCACCATCTGGACGCCGGAGGGCTCGCCGCTCAAAGTCTGGACCGAACGCCAGGCCAAATACCTGCAAGGCATGCTAGGAGAACGCGGCCACCGCGTCCAGGTGTGCTGGGCCATGCGCTACGGCCAACCCGCCGTGCGGCGCGAGCTCGACGCGCTCAAGGCCGCGGGCTGCAAGCGCATCCTCATCCTGCCCGCCTACCCCCAGTACTGCGCGGCGACCACCGCCAGCGTGTTCGACGAAGTCTATGCCTGGGCGGGCCGCTTGCGCTGGGTACCGGAGCTGCGCTTCGTCAACCACTACCACGACGACGCGGGCTACATCGCCGCGCTGGCCGAGCGGGTGCGCGCGCACTGGGCCCAGGTGGGCCAGCCCGAGCGGTTGGTGATGAGTTTTCACGGCATGCCTGCGCGCACGCTGCAGCGCGGCGACCCCTACCACTGCGAATGCCACAAGACGGGCCGCCTGCTGGCCGAGGCGCTGGGCCTGTCCCGCGACCAATACGTGGTGACATTCCAGTCGCGCTTCGGCCGCGCCAAGTGGCTCGAGCCCTACACCGAACCCACGCTGGTGGCGCTGGCGCGCCAGGGCGTACGGCGGGTGGACGTGATCTGCCCGGGGTTTACCGGCGACTGCATCGAGACATTGGAAGAAATCGACCAGGAGGCACGCGAGGCGTTCCTGGCCGCGGGCGGCCAGACCTTTCACTACATCCCGTGCCTCAACGACGACCCGACGTGGCTGCGCGCGCTGGCCGACATCGCCGAGCGCCACTTGGCAGGCTGGCCCACGACGGTGCAGCCGTCGGACGCCGAACGCGCGGCCAGCCGCGAGCGGGCACTGGCGCTGGGAGCGGTGCAGTGACCGGTCAGGGGTGAGGAGCACGCCATGGCCCGCCACTCTCCGCCGACGCCAGACGACACCCCCGGCCGCGTGCGCCTGGACAAGTGGCTGTGGGCGGCGCGCTTTTACAAGACGCGCGCGCTGGCCGCCGAGATGATCGAACGCGGCCGTGTGCTCGTCAACGGGGCGCCCGCCAAGGCCAGCCGCGAACCCCGGCCGGGTGACGTCATTCGACTGCGCACTGGCGACGTGGAGCGCACGGTGGTCGTGCGCGCGCTTTCCGCCGTGCGCGGCCCGGCGAGCCAGGCCATGCTGCTGTACGAGGAAACGCCCGAATCCATCGCCGCGCGCGAACGCCACGCCGAGCTGCGCCGCCTGGCCCCGGAGCCGGCGGCCACGCTGACCCAAGGCCGCCCCACCAAACGCGACCGGCGACGCATCGACGCGCTGCGCACACCGCCGGCGTGGAACACACGCTGGAGCGCCTCGCTGGAAGAGTAAGCGCCCCATCCCCCTCGACCCATGGCCACACAGGAGCCCCGCATGAACCCCCGCTATCCACTGCCCGAGCTGACCGATCTGCCCGACGACATCCGTCAGCGCATCCTCGACGTGCAGGCCAAAGCCGGCTTCGTGCCGAACGTGTTTCTGATGCTGGCGCGCCGGCCGGCGGAGTGGCGCGCCTTCTTTGCCTACCACGACGCGCTGATGATGCCCGAGACCGTCGGCCGCACCTCCAACCTGACCAAGGGCGAGCGCGAAATGATTGTGGTCGCTACCAGCGCCGCCAACCAGTGCCTGTACTGCGTGGTCGCGCACGGAGCCATCCTGCGCATCTACGAAAAAAAGCCCCTGATCGCCGACCAGGTGGCCATCAACTACCGCAAGGCCGACATCAGCCCGCGCCAGCGCGCCATTCTGGACTTCGCGATGAAGGTCTGCCAGCAATCACACACCATCGACGACGCCGACTTCGTGGCGCTGCACGCGCACGGCCTGGACGACGAGGACATTTGGGACATCGCGGCCATCACCGCCTTCTTCGGCCTGTCGAATCGCATGGCGTCCTTCAGCGGCATGCAGCCCAACGACGAGTTTTATTTGCTCGGCCGCCTGCCCAAGGTCAAGTGACGCCCTCGGCCAGCCGCTGGCGCAGCGCAGCGGGCAATGGCACCGAGCGCTGCGCCGGAAAATCCACCCACACCACCGTCGCGCCCCCGTTGGCATAAACGGTATCGCCGCCATCCGTGCGCAGCAGCTCGTGGAACATGTCGAACGAGCGCTGACCTAGCGCGCCCACATAACTGCGCACGATCACGTCGCCCGGGTACTCGAGCTGCCGCCAAAAATTGCAGAACGCGTTGGCGATCACTGGCCCGCAGCCGCGCGGGTTGGCGGGCATACCCCACTCGCCCATCCATTGCAGCCGGGCGCTTTCCATGTAGCGAAAGTACACGGTGTTGTTGACGTGCCCCATGGCATCCATGTCCCCCCAACGGATGGGAATCGTCATGGTGTGCACGAGGCGCTTGTCGGTCGGCAGGTCGATGCGCATGGGCGGTGGTCCATCTTGTCGGTGACTTGACAGCGATGGTAAGGCCATCGCCACTACAATGCGGCGCATGAAAACCCCGGCGCATTTGATCGAGCAGTTTGGCCCGCGCGAGGCCATGGAATACGACGTCGTCATCGTCGGCGCGGGCCCGGCAGGGCTGGCCACGGCCATCCGGCTCAAACAACTCGCCGCCCAAAAAGGCGCCGACGTCAGCGTCTGCGTGCTGGAAAAAGGCTCCGAGCCCGGCGCGCACATCCTGTCGGGGGCGGTCATGGACCCGCGCGCCATCACCGAGCTCTTTCCCGACTGGAAGGAGCGCGGCGCGCCGCTGAACCAGCCCGTCACCGGTGACGAGGTGCTGTTCCTGGAAGAAGACAGCGCCATGCGCACGCCGCACTGGCTACTGCCCGAGTGCTTTCACAACGAGGGCAACTACGTCATCAGCCTGGGTGCCGTGACCAAATGGATGGGCGAGCAGGCCGAGGCGCTGGGCGTGGAGATTTTCCCGGGCTTTACCGCCGCCGAGGTGCTCTACGATGAGCAGGGTCGCGTCGTGGGCGTGGCCACGGGACACCTGGGCCTGGGCAAGGACGGGCAGCCGACCGACGCCTTTCAGCTCGGCATGGAGCTGCGCGCCAAGTACACCGTCTTCGCCGAGGGGGCGCGCGGGCACCTGGGCAAGGAGTTGATCGCGCGCTTCCGGCTCGACGAGGGCAAGGACCCGCAAACCTACGGCATCGGCATCAAAGAGCTGTGGGAAATCCCACCTGAAAAAGCCAAGCCCGGGCTGGTGGTGCACACCGCCGGTTGGCCGCTGGACGAACACACCTACGGCGGCGGGTTTCTGTACCACCTCGAGGGCAACAAGGTCACGCTGGGCTTCGTGGTGGGGCTGGACTATCAAAACCCGTGGTTGAGCCCGTTCGAGGAGATGCAGCGCTGGAAGACGCACCCCGCCATCCGGGCGCACATCGAAGGCGGCAAGCGCATCGGCTATGGCGCGCGTGCCATCACGGCGGGGGGGTTGCTCAGCTTGCCCAAGCCCGTCTTCCCCGGCGGTGCGCTGGTGGGCTGCGACGCGGGCTACCTCAACGCCGCACGCATCAAAGGCAGCCACGCCGCCATCAAGACCGGCATGCTGTGCGCCGAGGCGGCGTTCGAGG
>DYIC01000117.1 GCA_020723845.1 Hydrogenophaga sp. | reverse complement strand
CGTCAAGGACCTCAATCAGAAGGAAAAAGTCTCCTTCCTGATCGCGGAGCAAAACACCAACATGGCGCTGCGCTACGCCAATTACGGTTACATCATGGAGTCGGGCCGCATCGTGATGGACGGCAAGGCCGAGGACCTGCGCAACAACGAAGACGTCAAAGAGTTCTACCTGGGCATGGGCGGTGGTGAGCGCAAGAGCTTTCGCGAGGTCAAGAGTTACAAGCGCCGCAAGCGCTGGCTGGCCTGACCCTGCCCCCCTGGCCCCGCGCCCTCCTCGACGACCTTTGGACGCTGCGTACCATGCCTGCCCATTACGACGCCCTCGAAACCCGTTCCCCGGCCGAGCGCGAAGCGGCCCAGTTCGCCGCATTGCCCAAACTGATCGCGCACGCGTGCGCGCACTCGACGGCGTGGCGTGAACGGCTGGCAGGGATCGACCCTGCCCAGATCACCACGCGCGCCGCGCTCGCTCGCCTGCCCGTGCTGCGCAAACATGAGTTGATGGAGCGCCAACAGGCGGCGCGGCAAGAGGGTGGCGATCCCTTCGGAGGGCTGGCCACCATCGGCTGGAACGGTTTGTTGCGCGCCCGCGGCGTGCGACGCGTATTCCAGTCGCCCGGCCCCATCTATGAACCCGAGGGCCACGCGAGCGACTATTGGCGCAGCGCGCGCGCGCTGGTGGCCGCCGGCTTCGAACCCGGCGACTTGATCCACAACGCCTTTAGCTACCACTTGACGCCGGGGGCGTGGATCATGGAGGCGGGCGCGCAGGCGCTGGGCTGCCCGGTGGTTCCGGGTGGGGTGGGCAACACTGAGCAGCAACTGGCGGCCATCTTCGACTTGCAGCCGGTGGCGTATTGCGGCACGCCAAGCTTTTTGCGCATCTTGGCGGAAAAAGCCGAAGCGGTAGGCCGGACACTGCCCATCCGCAAAGCGCTGGTCTCGGGCGAGGCCTTCCCGCCCAGCCTGCGCGACTGGCTGGCGGAGCGCGGCATCGCGGCGTATCAGGCCTACGCGACGGCCGATGTCGGCCTGATCGCCTACGAAACGGCCGCGCGCGAGGGCTTGGTCGTCGACGAAGGTGTCATCGTGGAAATCGTGCGCCCCGGCACCGACGAACCGGTGCCGGACGGCGAAGTGGGCGAGGTGGTGGTCACCGCGCTCAACCTGGACTATCCGCTGATCCGATTCGGCACGGGCGACCTGTCGGCGGTGCTGCCCGGCCCATGCCCCACCGGGCGTACGAATACCCGCATCCGCGGCTGGCT
>DYIC01000058.1 GCA_020723845.1 Hydrogenophaga sp. | reverse complement strand
ACCCGATCCCGTACCTGCTCAGGTCCAGCTTACCCACTCGAAATTGAAAAGAGGCACCTTTTTGGAATCCGTGGCTGGCCGGCGTGGCGCTCGGCATCACGTTGCTGGCCACGTTCATCCTCACCGGGCACGGACTGGGCGCCACCGGCTTTACCACCCGGCTGAGCGCCTGGCTGGGCCTGCAGGTCGCGCCCGAGGCCATACAGGCCAACCCCTACCTGGGCGCCATGGCGCGCCCCGACATCCTCGACGGCTGGATCACCTGGCAGGTGCTGGGGGTGTTCGCCGGGGCGCTGCTCGGGGCCTTCATGGCCGGGCGGCTGCGCGTGCAATTCGACGGCGCCCAGCGCGTCGGCACCGGCAAGCGGGTGGCGACCGCGCTCATCGGGGGGCTGTTGGCCGGTTTCGGGGCGCGCGTGGCAGCGGGCTGCACCAGCGGCCTGGGCCTGTCGGGCGCCGCCACGCTGTCCATCGCGGCGTTCGTCTTTCTCGGCGCCTTTTTCGTCACCGGGCTCATCGTCAGCCGCTGGGTCAAAGGAGTCTGAACCATGTTTCCCATGACCGAAACCGTCTGGTCCGCCCTGCTGGTCGGCGTGGCCTTTGGCTATATCCTGGAGAACGCCGGTTTTGGCAGCCCGTGCAAATTGACGGGGCAGTTCACGTTGCGCGACTGGTCCGTGCTCAAGGTGATGTTCACCGCCATCGTGGTCGCAGCCGCCGGACTGCAGGGGCTGGCCGCGCTCGGTGTGCTCGACATCGACGCCGTCTTCGTGCCGACGTCACTGATGGTGGCCTCGGCCGTGGGCGGCGTGCTGGTGGGGGCTGGCTTTGCCATCGGTGGCTACTGCCCCGGCACCTCGGTCGTGGGGGTGGCCTCGGGTCGGTTGGACGCCTTGGTTTTCTTCGTCGGCCTGATCGTGGGCACGTTTGCCTTCGCCGGCCTGTACGGGCCCACCATCGAGGCCCTCATGGCCATGGGCGAAGTCGAATCGGCCGACACGCTGCACGACGCGTGGGGCATCTCACCGTGGTGGATCATCGTGGCCATGGGCGCCGCCTTGGTCGGCGTGTACTACCTGGGCCGCTGGTTCGAAGCCCGCCACGGCGGCCCCATCTCGGCCGATGAAGCGGTCTGTGGCCAACCCAGCTGCACCCCGACGCAGGCCACCGATACCCCGCCAGGCGCGCGCTCGGCGCACGGCTGATCCCTTGACCGACACCATCACGGAGTGTGTTCGATGAAAACCAAAACGACGACCCTTGCCCAAACCCTGACCGCCTTGCTGGTCTCGACCAGTTTGGTTGCCCCCGCCGCGATGGCGCAGCCAGCGCCCAAAGCCGACGGCAAACCGGCCGCCAGCAGCGCCGGCAACCCCTGTGCACCGGGCAACCCCTGCGCGCCCGGCGAAAAGAAAAAGAAAAAGAAGCGCACCGAGGGGGACAACCCTTGCGCGCCGGCCAACCCGTGCGCGCCCAAGCGCTGACGCCACCCCTGCCCGCCCCTTGACAGTGCATGGACGCTGCTGCGTGGACCCCGTGGGCCGAAGTGGCGCTGCAAGTGCCGCTGGCCTACGCGCGCCGCGGCCAGACGCTGGCCCAGGCCGCGCTGGCCGGGGCCAAGCGCTTCGTGGAGCTGCGCCACTACCCGGCGCGCGATGTGGTGGACACCCGACACGCCACGCGCGCCTACTACCACGCCCACGACGGTGCCACGCGCTGGGGGCCGGACCAGCCGCCCGAGCACGGGCACTTTCATTTGTTCTGGGACGGCCCGCAGCCCGACATGCACGTGCACCTGGTGGCGCTGGCGCTGGATACGCGCGGCCAGCCGTTGCACTGGTTCACCACCAACCGTTGGGTAACGGCGGGGCGCTGGGAGCCAGCGGCAGCGTTGATCGATCGCCTGCCCACGTTCGCCCTGCACACGCGCGGGCGGCTGGCCCCGCTGGCACGCTGGCTGACGGCGATGGTGCATTTGTTTAGCGACGACTTGGCTGCCCTGCTGCAGGCGCGCGATGCCGCGCTCGCCCCCTACACGCGGCACCAGCGCCTAGAAGCGGTGCTAGAAGACCGCCGCATCGACATCCTCAGCCACTGCAGCGCATCGCTACCCGCGCGCCTGCAGCGGCTGGGCCTGACCTGACCCTATGCAAACCCACGTTCGAGGAGGACAACCCATGAAAACCCTGAAACGACTCGCGACCGCCGTCGGCGCCGGGCTGCTGGCCGCCAGCGCCTGGGCGCAAGGCATCCTGCCCGGCCCGGTAGTCAGCACCCAGTGGCTGGCCGACCATCTGGACAAGGTGCAGGTGGTCGAGATCCGCAACGACCCCAAGAGCTTCACCCGTGAGCCCGAGTTCGAAACCACCAAGGACGGCAAGAAGGTCCTGGACGAGTTTGGCGGCCACATTCCCGACTCGCGCCTGTTCCTGGCCAAAGAGCTGCGCACCGAACGTGACATCGCCGGCAACAAGGTCAAGTACCTGCTGCCCGAAAAAGCTGCGTTCGAGCGCGTGGCGCAAGCGGCGGGCATCCTGGCCGACAAGCCGATCGTGGTCGTGCCCGAAGGGCAGAAAATCGCCGACTTCAACGACGCCGCGCGCCTGATCATCCTGCTCAAGGCTTACGCCGACACGCCGGTGGCCATGCTCGACGGGGGCATGGTCGCTTGGCTGCTAGAAGGGCGTCCTTGGAGCAAAGGCGCACCCACGACCATGGCTGGTACCTGGAAGGCCAGCGCCGACCGCTTTGCCCGTTATGTGGCCGACTCGCCCGACGTCGCCGCTGCCATGGAAAAGAAAGACGTGCAGCTGCTCGACGCCCGCGCGCCGTCGATGTACCTGGGTCTGTTCAAGCGCGACTACGTGTATGGGTACGGGCATATCCCGGCGGCGCGCAACGTACCGCTGGAGACGCTGTTCGTCACGCGCGGCGGCGTCATCCGGCTGCTGACGCCCGAGATCTACCGCGCCGTCTTCCAGGCGCAGGGGATCGATCCGTCCAAGCCCGTCATCACCTACTGCAACAGCGGCAACGACTCGTCGCTGCCGTGGTTCGTGCTGTCGGAAGTGCTGGGCAACCCCCAAGCGCGCAACTACGACGGCTCGCTGCACCAGTGGACGCTGGAAAAGCGCGCCATGACGGCACCCGTGCCCGCCGCCATGTGAGCGCCCCTGGCCACCCACAGCCCAAGGCCGCCCGCGGGCGGCCTTTTTCTTGGCCACCCGCGTCACGCCACAACCGTCAGTGCGACAGGATCTTGTTGAGGAAGTCTTTGGTGCGCGGCTGACGCGCCTCGGGGTTGCCGAAAAACTCCTCCTTCGGGCAATCTTCCAAAATCTTGCCGCCCACGTCCATGAAGATGACGCGGTGGCTGACCTTGCGCGCAAACCCCATCTCGTGCGTCACGCACATCATGGTCATGCCCTCTTGCGCCAGGCTCACCATCACGTCCAGTACCTCTCCCACCATCTCCGGATCCAGCGCCGAGGTAGGCTCGTCGAACAGCATCACGATCGGGTCCATCGACAGCGCGCGCGCAATCGCCACGCGCTGCTGCTGACCGCCCGAGAGTTGGCCCGGATACTTGTCCTTGTGCGCGAGCAACCCGACGCGCTCCAGGTACTTCAAGCCGTGCTTTTTCGCGTCCTCCGGCGAGCGGCCGAGCACCTTGATTTGCGCCAGCGTCAGGTTTTCGGTCACCGTCAGGTGCGGAAACAGCTCGAAATGCTGAAACACCATCCCCACCTGCGCGCGCAGCTTGGGCAGGTTGGTTTTCGGGTCGTGCACCGGCTGTCCGTTGACCCAGATTTCGCCCTTCTGGATGGGCTCGAGCGCGTTGATGGTCTTGATGAGCGTGGACTTGCCCGAGCCCGACGGGCCACAGACCACCACCACTTCACCCTTGTGGATCGTGGTGGAGCAGTCGCTGAGCACCTGCACCGGGCCGTACCATTTGGAGACGTTTTTCAGTTCGATCATCGGTCGTTCCATGACGACGTCCTTTTTTACGACGAAAGGGGGCAACAGCGCCGTTTAGCGGATGATGGCGATGCGCGCATGCAGCCGCTTGACCAGCGCCGACAGGCTGTAGCAGATCACGAAGTACGCGACCGCCGCCGCGAGATACGCCTCAATGGGGCGGCCGTAGTTCTTGCCCGCCACCTCGAAGCCCTTGAGCAAGTCATACGCCCCGATCGCATACACCAGCGACGTGTCCTGAAACAGGATGATGGTCTGCGTCAGGAAAACCGGCAGCATGTTGCGAAACGCCTGCGGCAAGATGACGTAGCGCATGTTCTGCCCGTAGGTCAGCCCAAGCGCCTGGCCGGCATAAACCTGGCCACGCGGAATGGACTGGATACCGGCACGCACGATCTCACTGAAATACGCCGCCTCGAACGCGATGAAGGTGATCACCGCCGACCACTCCGCCCCCAGCGGGCGACCGATGACCAGCGGTACCAGCAGGAAGAACCACAGGATCACCATCACCAGCGGGATGCTGCGCATGCCGTTGACATACACCGTAGCCGGCCACGCCAGCCACGGACGGCCCGACAGCCGCATCAGCGCCAGCACCGTGCCAAACGCGACCCCGCCCAGCGTGGCCACCACCGTCAGCATCACGCTGAACTGCAGCCCCTTGAGCACGAAGCCGCTGAGCACGTCCCAGTTGTAGAAGGACCAGTCGAGGTTGTCGAGCATCTCAGTGCCCCCCCGCGCCGCCGGCGGCGATCAAACCGGGCACGCGTACGCGGCGCTCGATCGCCGCCATGACACGGTTGATGGTGAAGGCCGACACGATGTACAGCCCCGTGACCGCGAGGTAAATCTCGATGCCGCGCGCGGTCTCCTCCTGCGCCTGCATCGCAAACATGGTCAGCTCGGCCACGGACACCGCAAACGCCACCGACGAGTTCTTGAAGATGTTCATCGTCTCGCTGGTCAGTGGCGGGATGATGATGCGAAACGCCATGGGCAGCAGCACGTAGCGGTAGGCTTGCGCCTGCGTCAGCCCGAGCGCCAGCGCCGCGGCCCGCTGCCCGCGCGGCAGCGACTGGATGCCGGACTTGACCTGCTCGGCAATGCGCGCCGAGGTGAACAGCCCCAAGGCCACGACCACCAGCACGAAGCCAGACACCCCCTTGAGCGCCGGCACCAGCGCTGGGATCACGTGGTACCACAAAAAAATCTGCACCAGCAGCGGAATGTTGCGAAACAGCTCCACCCACGCATTGCCCAGGCGCACTAGCCACGGCGCGCCCGGCAGCGTGCGCAAGGTGCCGATCAGGCTGCCAGTGACCAGCGCCAACACCAGCGCCAACACCGACACCGACACCGTCCAGCCCCAGGCCGACAGCATCCATTCCAGGTAGGTGATGTCACCCCCCTGCCCGAAACAGCGCGGCTGCAGCTCGCGCGTGAGGGTGTCTTCGCAGAAGACTTGCCAATCCCATTGCATGCGGAAGGCTCCCAAGAAACCAAACAAAAGACCCCGGGGCACCGTGGGGTGCCCGGGGTTGCGTGTGCACCGCCTTCGTCAGGCCGTCACTTGGCCTGGTAGGCCTCCATCGGTCGGTCGTTGGGGTTGGCAATCGCCGCCTTGAGGGCGTCGCTCATGGGCATGTTCATGCGCACGCCGTTGGGCGGGGTGGGCTGCATGAACCATTTGTCGTAGATCTTGGCCAGCTCGCCCGACTTCATCATGGCGATGATGGAGTCATCGACCGCCTTCTTGAAGGCCGGATCGTCCTTGCGGAACATGATGGCGATCGGCTCGACGCTGAGCACCTCACCCACGATCTTGAAGTCAGACGGGTTCTTGGAGCGCGCGATCAGCCCTGCGAGCAAGGAGCCATCCATCACGAAGGCGTCAGCACGGCCCGACTCCAGCAGCAAGAAACTGTCGGCGTGATCCTTGCCGTAGACCTCCTTGAAGTCCACGCCACCGGCGCGCTCGTGGCGGCGCAGCGTCTGCACCGACGTGGTGCCAGTGGTGGTGGCCACGTTCTTGCCGTTGAGGTCTTTGATCGAGTTGATGCCCGAGTTGGCCTTGACCGCGATGCGCACCTCCTCGATGAAGGTGGTCACGGCAAACGCCACGTCGCGCTGGCGCGCCTGGTTGTTGGTCGTGGAGCCGCACTCGATGTCGACGGTGCCGTTTTGCACCAACGGAATGCGGTTTTGCGACGTGACCGGCTGGTATTTGATGTCGAGCTTGGCCAAGCCGAGCTGCTTTTGGATGTCGCCCAGCACGCGCTGGCATATTTCGACGTGGTAGCCCGTGTACTTGCCATCGCCCAGCGTGTACGAGAGCACGCCCGACGATTCGCGCACGCCCATGGTGACCGTGCCGGTAGACTTGATCTTGCCCAGGGTATCGTTGGCCTGCGCCAGGGCAGCGGTGGCCGCCAAGGCCGTCAGAGCCAGTGCCAGCAATGGTTTTTTCATGCGGCAGTCCTTTCAGAGTGGTGGTTGGTGACGCGAATCTTACAAGCATTCGCCATGCCAGCGGACGGGAAAAACCCTGCCGTCTCACCGGCTAGCTGCCGGCCAAGCGCCACACGTCGTCCCAGAACCGCTGCGCAGCCGCCTTGGGCCGCGCCCCGCGCGCCCGATACAGGCGGATGTCGAGCTCACCCTGCCAGCATCCGGTAGCAGGTGCCGCCGGCACCAGCCGGCCATCGGCCAGCGCCGGCTGCACCGCGCTGGTGGGCAAAAAGGCCAACCCATGGCCCTCGATGGCCATCGCCTTCAGACTCTCGGCCATGTCGGTTTCGTACACGCGGTCCAGGTGCGCGGGCTCACCCGCCTGGCGCAGCACCCAGTCCACGACCCGGCCCAGATACGCCCCCGGCGCATAGGCCAGGTAGGGCACCGGGGCGCGCGCCGTGCCCGGCAGGCGCATCAACGGCTGCCCATCGGGCCCGGGGCGGCTGAAGGGGGCCAGAACCTCGCGCCCCAGCGGCAGCATCTCGTAGCGGGTGCCGTCGAGCTCGATGGGCTGGGAGGCGTGGTGATAGGCCAGCAGCAGGTCGCAGCCGCCCTCGGTCAGGCGCAGCACCGCGTCATGCACGTTGAGCGCCACCAGCCGTGTCTTGATCGGCCCCAATACGGTGCGCAGCCGCGACAGCCAGCTGGGGAAAAAGGTGAACGCCAGCGTGTGCGGCACGGCGAATTCGATCGTGTCCTTGGCCACCGCGGTGTGCTGTCGCAGCAGCGCGCGCGTGGTGTGCAGCGTCTGCAGCAGCTCGATCGCCTGCGCGTACAGGGTTTGACCCGCCTCGGTCAGGCGCGTGGGGTAACAGGTGCGGTCCACCAGATCGACACCGGCCCAAGCCTCCAGCGACTGGATGCGGCGCGAAAACGCCGGCTGCGTGACGTGGCGCAACTGGGCCGAGCGGCTGAAGCTGCGCGTCTCGGCCAGACTGACGAAATCCTCCAACCATTTGGTTTCCATGGGGCATGCTCTCCAACGCGGGGGACCTGGCGGGTCAGTCGAGGGCACCGCTTTGCTGCAGCGCCCACATCTGGGCGTAACGGCCGCCCTGGGCCAGCAAGTCGGCGTGGCGGCCGCGCTCGACGATGCGCCCGTGCTCCAGCACCAGGATTTCGTGCGCATCGACCACGGTCGACAGGCGGTGCGCGATCACGAGCGTGGTGCGATCGCTGGCCAGCCGGCGCAGCTCGGCCTGGATGGCGCGCTCGTTGGCCGAGTCGAGCGCCGACGTGGCCTCGTCCAAAATCAGGATCGGGGGGTTCTTCAGCAGCGTGCGCGCGATGGCGACACGCTGCTTCTCGCCACCCGACAGCTTCAGCCCGCGCTCGCCCACCACCGTCTGCCAGCCCTGCGGCAGGCGCTCAATGAAGTCGAGCAACTGCGCCGAGCGCGCGGCCTCGCGCACCTCGTCGAACGAAGCGTCGGGCCGACCGTAGCGGATGTTGTACTCGATGGTGTCGTTGAACAGCACCGTATCCTGCGGCACGATACCGATCGCGCGCCGCAGACTGGCTTGCGTGAGGGTGCGGATGTCGTGGCCATCGACGGTGATGCGCCCCGCCGCCGCCCGCGCCGCGGCATCGTCACCGGGGCGGCCTACGTCATAAAACCGGTAGAGCAGCCGCGCCAGCGTCGATTTGCCCGAACCCGACGGCCCCACCACCGCCACCGTGCGGCCGGCCGGGATCACGAAGTCCACGCCATGCAAAATCTCGCGCTGCGGCTCGTAGCCGAAGTGCACCGCTTCGAAGCGCACCTCGGGCGCACGCGTCAGCACCAACGGGCGGGCATCCGGAGCGTCGCACACCTCGCACTCGCGCTCCAGCAAGTCGAACATGCGGCCCAGGTCGGTCAAGCTCTGGCGGATCTCGCGGTAGAGCACCCCCAAAAAATTGAGCGGCATGTAGAGCTGGATCATGAACGCGTTGATCATCACCAGGTCGCCCAGGGTCAGCCGCCCCTCGGTGACACCGACCGTGGCGCGCCAGAGCATGGCCACCAACGCCACCGCGATGATGAGCTGCTGGCCCACGTTGAGCAGCGACAGCGACGCCTGCGTGCGCACCCGCGCGCGGCGCAAGCGCTCCAGGCTGTCGGCATAGCGGCGTGCCTCCCACGCCTCGTTGTCGAAGTATTTGACCGTCTCGTAATTGAGCAGCGCGTCGATGGCGCGCGCTTGGCTGGCGGACTCCAGCTCGTTCATCTGGCGACGGATGTGGGTGCGCCACTGCGTCACCTGCACGGTAAAGACCACATAGGCCAGCAACGCGGCCAGCGTGGTCCAGACGTACCACGCCTCGAAGCGCAGGCCCAAAATGGCCAGCACCAGCGCCACCTCGACCAGCGTGGGCACCACGCTGTAGAGCGAGTACGACACGAGCGACTGCACCGCGCGCGTGCCGCGCTCGATGTCACGCGTCAGTGCCCCGGTCTGGCGCTCCAGATGAAAGCGCAGGCTCAGCGCATGCAGATGCTCGAACACCTGCAACGCGATGGTGCGCGTGGCACCCTCGGTGGCCTTGAGGAAAACCAGCTCGCGCAGCTCGGCCAGCAGCGTCGTGCCCAGCCGCAGCCCGCCATACGCCAGCAGCAACCCCACCGGCACCACCAGCGCCGCGGTGGCTTCGGCCGACAGTCCAGGCAGCGGCGTGAGCGCATCGACCAGCGCCTTGAGCAGCAGCGGCACCCCGACGGTCGCCAGCTTGGCCGCCACCATCAACAGCAGCGCCACCGCCACCCGCCAGCGGTATGTCCACAGGTAGGGCAGCAGGCGGCGCAGCGTCTGGGCATCGCTGCGCCCGGGGGTAGGGGCGGGGGCCGGCAGCCGCGCCGCGGCTGACGACGGCATGGCTCGCTCGCGCATCGTCGACAATTCCGTGTATGACAGACGCCATCGTACCCCCAACCCCAACCATCCCGGCGCCCCCGAATGGGCTACCCCAGGACAAAGAACTGGTGCTGCGCGTGATCCCCATGCCCGCCGACGTCAATGCCAACGGCGACATCTTTGGTGGCTGGGTGATGGCGCAGGTGGACCTGGCCGGCTCCGTCCTGCCCGCCCGGCACATGGGCGGGCGTTTCGCCACCGTCGCCGTCAACCAGTTTTTGTTCAAGCAACCGGTCAAGGTGGGCGACCTGCTGAGCTTTTACGGCTCCATCGTGCGCATCGGCAACACCTCGATCACGGTCCAGGTCGAGGTGTGGGCCGAGCGCCAGCGGCCGCAGTACACCTGCGTCAAGGTGACGGAAGCGACGCTAACCTACGTCGCCATCGACGAAAACGGTCGACCGCGCCCGGTGCCGCGTCCGGCCACCGGGGCCTGACACCCGTCACCCCGTCCGCTCGACCCTTCCAGACAAGAAAAAAGCCGCCTCGGTGGTGCACCGTGGCGGCAAAGTCCATCAGGACGTCGTTGGGACTGGCACTCGCCGCCACCCGACACCCCAGGCAAACGCGTCGTTTACGCTGGTGACGGGGCCGGCACGACCGCGGTGTAAACCGCGGCCATGCCGAGCCACCGACGCCCCTCTTGTGAGCTTCGTTTTAGGGGCCTTTGTGGACACGTGACAGCGAACGTTTGGCATTATCTGCCAAAAATGGCATTTACCGGCTCCCCTATTTGGGGGAGGCCGAGGCCAGATGCGCCTGCTCGCGCTGCGCCACGCGGCGCGCGATCCCGCTCACCAGCGCCAGCACCGGCAGCCCCAGCGCCGCGGTCAGCACGAAAAAGCCCGGGTAGCCCAGCGCGTCCACCATGGCGCCCGAGTAGCCGCCCAGCGCCTTGGGCAGCAGCGTCATGAGCGAGCTGAAGATGGCGTACTGCACCGCCGTAAAGCGCACCTGCGTCAGGCTGGACAAAAAGGCCACGAACGCCGCACTGGCAAAACCCGCCGCCAGGTTGTCCGCCGCCACCACGGCGTACAGCAGCGGCCGCTGTGGCCCAGCCAACGCCAGCGCCACGAACGCCAGATTGGTCAGCGCCGACAGCAACGCCCCCCACCACAACGCGCGCAGCACCCCCAGCCGCAGCGCCAGTAACCCGCCCAAAAAACCGCCGGCGATGCTCACCACTACCCCGAACGTCTTGACCGCGGTGGCGATGTCCGGCTTGGAAAAGCCCAGGTCTTGATAAAACACGTTGGAGATGACCCCCAGCACGATGTCCGAGATACGGTACAAACCGATCAAGGCCAGCAGCAACGCCGCATCGACCCAGCCATGGCGCTCGAAAAACGCCTGCACCGGCTCCACCCAGGTCTGGCGCGCCGCGGCGCGGCTGGCCAGCCCCGCGTGCACTAGCGCCGCCCCCACACCGAAGGCCGCCGCCAGCGCCAGCGCCAGGCGCAGCCCCTCTAACGCGAGCGCGGCCAGTGGCCCCGGGGCCGCCCACCCCCACGCCGCCCACACGTGGCCCACACCCCAAAACACCGCCACGAACGCCGCGACCGCGCAGGCAAACACCCCCAGCAGCCGGGCGTGCTCGCCCGCCGGGGCGCTCGCCACGGCTGCCGACGCACGCGGCTCCGGCACCAGCAGCGTGGTGACCAGCCCCGTGGCCATGGCGAGCGCCGCCACCCCATAGGCGGCCGACCAGGCACCGTAGTCGTAGGCGCCCTTGGCAGACCCCCAGGCGGCAGCCAGGAACAGCACGCCCGCCCCCGCCACCACCATGCCGATGCGATAGCCCGCGATGTACGCCGACGACAGCACGCCCTGTTGCTCGGCAGCCGCGATTTCGATGCGGTAAGCGTCGATGACGATGTCCTGCGTCGCCGACATGAAGCCAAGCAGCACGGCAAACCCTGCCATGCGCGCCAGCGCCGCTGGCCCCGCGGCCGGGTCGGTGGCCGCCATGCCCAGAATGGCCACCACCACCCCCAACTGTGCGGCCAGCAGCCACGCGCGGCGCCGCCCGAGCCGTGCCGACAGCCCCGGCAGCGGCAGCCGATCCACCAGCGGCGCCCAGATGAATTTGAACGAATACGCCAGCGCCGCCCAACTGAAAAACGTCACCGCGCGCCGCTCCACCCCGGCCTCGCCCAGCCACAGCGACAGCGACGAAAAAATCAGCAACAGCGGCAACCCCGCCGAAAAGCCCAGCGCCACCATGGCGGCGACGCGCCAGTCCCACAATACGCGCCACCACGCAGGAGCGGAACGTGGCGCTTCGGGACGTGGTGACGCAGCGGGGGGCGTGGGCATGGACGGGACAGTGATGGATGGCAACGAGGGGCGTGGAGAGCAGCGATGCAACCGTTACCGATGACACAAACCGCTTACACCGCCCCCTTGCGATTGTGCCTATGATGGCGCCATGTGCTGGATGTGCAACGCCCGGATTCCATTGGCCGCACGCCGCGGCTTTCTGCGTGCTGCCGCCGCTGCGGCCGGCGCCACCGCCCTGGCTCCCGCGTGGGGACAAGTGCAAGTGGGGCCACCGTCCAAGCTGCGCTCGCTCGTGCCCGCGCAACAGCTCGAGGCAGCGGCCGCGCAGCAGTACGCACAAATGTTGGCGCAGGCCCGCGCCCAGGGGGCGCTCGCGCCGGACGACCACCCCCAACTGCGGCGGCTGCGCGCCATTGCGCGCCAGCTCATTCCGCACGCGCTGCCCTGGAACGAGCGCGCGCGCCAATGGCGCTGGGAGGTCAACCTCATCGGCAGCCGCCAGATCAATGCTTTTTGCATGCCGGGCGGCAAGATCGCGTTTTTCACCGGTATCCTGGACCAGCTACGCCTGACGGACGACGAGGCGGCCATGGTCATGGGCCACGAAATGGCGCACGCCTTGCGCGAACACGCGCGCGAGCGCATCGCCAAAACGCAGGCCACCGGCCTGGGCCTGTCGCTGGGCGCGCAGTTACTGGGCTTGGGCGACCTGGGCCGGCTGGCGGCCGACTTGGGCACGCAGTTGCTGAGCCTGAAGTTCAGCCGCGAAGACGAGGTCGAAGCCGACCTGGTCGGGCTGGAGCTGGCCGCGCGCGGCGCCTACGACCCGCGCGCCAGCGTCACGCTGTGGCAAAAAATGGCCGCCGCCTCGGGCAACAACGGGCTGGAGTTTCTGTCCACCCACCCCAGCGGACCCAACCGCATCCGCGAGCTGGAGGCCAACATCCCCAAGGTCGAGGCCCTGTACGAACAAGCGCGCCGCGCCGGTTGACGCTGCGCTGCCCCGCGCCGGCTCACGTGCCGCCCACGAACGGATTCGTACGCCGCTCGCGGCCGAACGTACTCTCCGGCCCGTGGCCCGGGATGAACACCGTGTCGTCCCCCATGGGCCACAGCCGCTGCGTGATGCTGTCGATCAGCTGCTGGTAGTCGCCCCCAGGGAAGTCGGTGCGGCCGATGCTGCCCGCAAACAGCACGTCCCCCACGAAAGCACGCCGCGCCTCGGGCGAATGAAACACCACGTGCCCCGGCGTGTGCCCCGGGCAGTGCCGCACCTGCAGCGTGCATTCGCCCACCGTCACCGTGTCGCCATCGAACAGCCAGCGCGTGGGCGTGAACGCGCGCGCCGGCGGAAAACCAAATATCTGGCTTTGCTGCGGCAGCCCATCGATCCAGAACTGATCCCCCGGGTGCGGGCCGACGATGGGTACGCCCAGCCGCTCGGCCAATTCACCCGCACCGCCCGCATGGTCGATGTGCGCATGGGTCAGCCAAATCTGGCGCAGATCCAACCCCAGTCGTTCGGCGGTGGCGAGCACCGTGTCCAGGTCGCCGCCGGGGTCGATGACGGCGGCCTGCCGCGTGGCGTCGCACCACACGAGCGAACAGTTTTGGGCAAAGGGCGTAACGGGTATCGTCTGGTAGCGCAGCATGGTGGCGTCATTGTGCCCGCATGCGCGCCCGTGTGCGCGACAATCGCTCCATGAACACGGGTCTTTCCCCTCAGGGCATCGCCCTCGTCACCGGCGCAGGTAGCGGCATCGGCCGCGCTTGCGCCATCGCACTGTTGCATGACGGCTGGACCGTCTGGCTCGTGGGCCGGCGCGTGCCCGCCCTGCACGAGACCGCGGTACTCGCCGACGCGACCCAGCCGGGCTCGCTCGCGCGGGCCCACGCGCACGCGGCCGACGTCGGCGACCCCGCTCAGGTACAGGCCGTCTTCGACGCCGTGCGCGCTGCCCATGGACGATTGGACCTGTTGTTCAACAACGCCGGCATCTTCACACCCACCGCCACGCCCGACGCGGTGGCGCTGGAGGACTGGCAGCGCGCCGTGCGCACCAACCTCGATGGCATGTTTTACTGTCTGCGCGCGGCCTTCGCCCTCATGCGCGAACAACGCCCACAGGGCGGGCGCATCATCAACAACGGCTCCATCTCGGCCCACACGCCGCGCCCGGGCTCCATCGCCTACACCGCCACCAAGCACGCCATCACCGGCTTGACCAAAGCCGCCGCACTCGACGGCCGCGCCTTTCACATCGCCGTGGGCCAGATCGACATCGGCAATGTGGCCAGCGACATGACCGAGGCCATGGCTGCCGGCGTGCTGCAGGCCGACGGCAGCATCCGCCCCGAGGCGCGCATGGACATGGACGCGGTGGTTCAAACCTTCATGACCATGGCGCGCCTGCCGCTGCAAGCCAACGTGCTGTTCACCACCGTGCTGGCCACGCAGATGCCCTTCGTCGGCCGCGGCTAGCCTGGGGGGCTAGTCCAGCGGCAGCGCGCTGGTGCACTTGATCTCGTCCAGGCACACGCTGGAGCGCACCCCATTGACCCCGGGCAGCTGCGCCAGCGTGCCCAGCAAAAAATCCGACAAGCTTTTGAGGTCACGCGCCACCACCTTGAGCACGTAGTCGAAGTCGCCGGTGACGGCATAGCACTCCTGCACCTGTGTCATGGCGCGCACCCGCTCGCGAAACTTCTCCACTTCGCGGATGTGGCCACGCTCCATGGTCACGTGCACGAAAGCCGTCACCCCCAGCCCCAGTCGCGGCGCGTCCAGCCGCGCCTCGTAGCGGCGAATCAGGCCCAGCTCTTCCAGCCGGCGGTGGCGGCGGTTGCACTGCGCCGGGGACAGATGCACGGCTTCGG
>DYIC01000002.1 GCA_020723845.1 Hydrogenophaga sp. | reverse complement strand
TTAGAGCAAAATCCTCAGTGGCAATCGTATGCCCCGCTCACAGTCAGACTCCCTCCCCGCGCCGCCTTCCGCAGGCGCGGTGGACGAGTCGTCCCTGCTGGCCCTGGTGGCCGACTGGGTGTGGGCGACCGACGCCAGCCTGCGCGTCATTCAGGCCCAGCCCCTGCAGGGTGACCCCGGCCGATTGTCGTGGCTGGCGTCGCTCGTTGGCCGCCGACCGTGGGAGAGTGACGTGTGGCTGCAGCCCGACGGCCGCACGCGCCGGCTCTGGCGGCCTCTGTGGCGGCGCGAGCCGTTCCGGGGTCTGGAGCTGCAGTGGCGCACTCGCCGCGGCGAGCCGTCTTGGACCAGCATCAGCGGGGTGCCGCGCCGGGGCGAGGATGGCCGCTTTCTGGGCTACACCGGGGTGGCGGTCGACATCACCGCACGCAAGCGTGCCGAGATGGCCCTTCACGAGGCGCGGGCCGAGCTCGACGCCACCCTGCGGGCGTTGCCGGACCTGATGTTCGAGATCGACGCCGACGGCATCTTCCGCCACGTACACGCCCCGCGCCCCGAATGGCTGTACGTGCCTGCCGAACAGATCGTGGGTCGGCACCTGCGCGATCTGCTGCCCCCGGCGGTGGCCGACTTGACCGAGGCCGCCATGGCCGAGGCAGCGCGCGCCGGGCAGGCCAACGGCTACCGATACGCCATGACTTTGCCGGGCGGGAAACGTTGGTTCGAGTGTTCCATGGCGCGCAAGACCGCGCCTGCAGGGGCCGCGCTGCGTTTCATCGCGCTCGTGCGCGACATCACCGAGCTCAAAGCGCGCGAGGCCGAGTTGCAGGCCCTGGCGTTCCATGACCCTCTGACGGCGTTGCCCAACCGGCGCTTGCTGTTCGACCGCATCGAGCAAGTCCTGCTGCGGCAGCAGCGCGATCCGGGCTGGGCGGCGTTGCTGTTCGTCGATCTGGATGATTTCAAAACCATCAACGACACTCGCGGGCACGAGGCGGGCGACGCCGTGTTGGTCGAGGTGGCGGCCCGGCTGCGCGCGATGGTGCGAGCGGTCGATCCCGTGGGGCGACTGGGGGGTGACGAATTTGTGATATTGCTGACCGAGCTGGGCCCCGAGCCGGGGCCAGCGGAAGCCACGGTGCGGCGCATCGGGCTGGCGTTGCTGGAAAAACTGGGCGAGCCCATTCCGCTTGCGGACGCAGGCGTGGCGGTCTCGGTCAGCCTCGGTGCGCTGCTGTTTCGAGGGGCACATCCGTTGCCGGCGCTACTGGCCGCGGCCGATCGCTTGATGTACACGTCCAAGGGGGACGGCAAAGGCCGGCTCACGCTGCGGTACCACGATCGGCGCAACGACGACCCGACCCCGGTGGGCACCGGCTGACCCGGGGGCGCAACCCCTGTGCGGCGTGGGTTTGCGGCGCCTGTGGCCGCGGACGCGGGCTTGCCCTCTACAATCGAGTCGTGCTCCGGGGTGTCCACCAGCGGTGGGCTGAGATGGCCATGGGCCGAACCCGCGAACTTGATCCGGTTCATACCGGCGAAAGAAGAGCCGCAGCCGCCTGTACGAGGTGGGCGCTGGTCGAAGGCCCAAAGGGTCTTTGGACCGCTCCTCTCGAGAGGCCGCCTTCGGAGCCGTATCGCCACCCCGCCCCGAAGGAGCCTCTATCATGAATGCCCCCGTCGAACCCTTTCAGGCTGAAGCCGCCCACGTGGACCCAGCGGCCGTGCAGCCGTTCCCCAACGCGCGCAAGATCTATGTGACCGGCTCTCGCCCCGACCTGCGCGTGCCGATGCGCGAAATCCGCCAAAGCGACACGCCAGCCGCGTTCGGCGCCGAGCCCAATCCGCCCATCTTCGTCTACGATACGTCCGGGCCCTACACCGACCCCGATGCCTGCATCGACATCCGCCGCGGCCTGCCCGCGCTGCGGCAGCGCTGGATCGAGGAACGCGGCGATACCGAGGAGCTGCCTGCGCCGAGCAGTGCCTACGGACGCGCGCGGGCGGCCGACCCGGCGTTGGCGGCGCTGCGCTTTCCGGGCCTGCAGCGCCAACCGCGGCGCGCGCGGCCCGGCGCCAACGTGACCCAGCTGCACTACGCGCGCCGCGGCATCGTCACGCCGGAGATGGAGTTCGTCGCCATCCGCGAAAACCAGCGCCGTGCCGAATACCTGGAGTCGTTGCGTGCCGCTGGCCCCACGGGGCAAAAAATGGCGGCCATGCTCGCGCGCCAGCATCCGGGGCAGGCGTTCGGGGCCCGCATCCCGGCCGAGATCACGCCCGAATTCGTGCGTGACGAAGTCGCGCGCGGCCGCGCCATCATCCCGGCCAACATCAACCACCCCGAGAGCGAGCCGATGATCATCGGCCGAAATTTCTTGGTCAAGGTCAACGCCAACATCGGCAATTCCGCGCTCGGCTCCAGCATCGCCGAGGAAGTGGACAAAATGACGTGGGCCATCCGCTGGGGGGCCGATACGGTGATGGACCTGTCCACCGGCAAAAACATCCACGAGACGCGCGAGTGGATCATCCGCAACAGCCCCGTGCCGATCGGTACGGTGCCGATTTATCAGGCGCTGGAAAAGGTGGGTGGACGCGCGGAAGAGCTGACGTGGGAGATCTTCCGTGACACGCTCATCGAGCAGGCCGAGCAGGGGGTGGACTATTTCACCATTCACGCCGGGGTGCGGCTGGCCTATGTGCCGCTGACCGCGCAGCGCCTGACCGGCATCGTCAGCCGCGGCGGCTCCATCATGGCCAAATGGTGTTTGGCGCACCACCAGGAAAACTTCCTCTACACCCACTTCGAGGAAATCTGCGAGATCATGAAGGCCTACGACGTGGCCTTCAGCCTGGGTGACGGCCTGCGCCCCGGCTCCATCTACGATGCCAACGACGAGGCGCAGTTGGCGGAGTTGAAGACGCTGGGCGAGCTGACGCAAATCGCCTGGCGGCACGACGTGCAGGTGATGATCGAAGGGCCCGGCCACGTTCCTTTGCAGCTCATCAAAGAGAACATGGACTTGCAGCTGCAGTGGTGCGACGAAGCGCCGTTCTATACCCTGGGGCCGCTGACCACCGACATCGCCCCCGGCTACGACCACATTACCAGCGCCATCGGCGCGGCCACCATCGGCTGGTACGGCACGGCCATGCTGTGCTACGTTACGCCGAAGGAGCACCTGGGGCTGCCCAACAAGCAAGACGTCAAGGAAGGCATCGTCACCTACAAGCTGGCGGCGCACGCGGCCGATCTGGCCAAGGGCCACCCTGGGGCGCAAATCCGCGACAACGCGCTGTCCAAGGCGCGTTTCGAGTTCCGCTGGGAAGACCAGTTCAACCTGGGGCTCGACCCGGACAAGGCGCGCGAATTTCACGACGAGACGCTGCCCAAGGAGAGCGCCAAAGTGGCGCACTTCTGTAGCATGTGTGGCCCGAAGTTTTGCAGCATGAAGATCACGCAAGAGGTGCGCGCCTACGCGGCGCAGCAGGGCATCGACGAGCGGCAGGCGCTGGCCAGCGGCATGCAGGAGCAGGCGCAGGCGTTTCGCGCCGCCGGGGGCGAGGTCTATGTGCCGCTGACGCGGGCTTGAGACAGGGGTGAATATTTTTTGCACCCCGCGCGCCGCGGGGTGCAAAAGCGTGCTACATTAGTGGCACGTCGCGAGTTGCTTTCCCTCGCGAGCGTCGTTGTCCACGGTTGGCGGTTCCCTCAACACCGCACTGGCCATCCGGTTCGCCCGGCCCTCGGTCCCCTGTTTCAGCGTATCTTACCCCGGCGAGCTTCACCATCAGCCGATGCGTTTCGGCGCCGGGCGTGCCACACGCCCACAGGAGGCCCCATGGCCAAAGAAGAACTCATCGAGATGCGCGGCACCGTGGACGAAGTGTTGCCCGACTCGCGCTACCGCGTCACCCTGGAAAACGGCCACTGTCTGGTGGCCTACTCGGGCGGCAAGATGCGCAAGCACCACATCCGTATTCTGGCCGGCGACCGCGTGTCGCTGGAGCTGTCGCCCTACGACCTGAGCAAAGGGCGCATCACCTTCCGTCACCTCGAGCCGCGCTCGGGTGCCGCTCCCACACCGGCGCGTCGCAGGACGCGTTGATCGACCCTCAGCGGGCCCGCGATCATCCGGCGCGACCCTGCGTGGCGCCACCACCGGCACCGGCCCCGCGTTTTCTCTGTTTCTCTGAAGGACGTTCTCCATGAACAACAAACTCTACGTCGGCAACCTGCCGTATTCCGCCGATGACCAAGCCCTGGCGCGCAGCTTTGGCGCCTATGGCACCGTGCAGTCGGCCAAGGTCATGACCGACCGCGACACCGGCCGCTCCAAGGGCTTCGGCTTCGTCGAAATGGCGACCGACGCCGAGGCGCAAGCCGCCATCGACGGCCTGCACGGCTCGTCGCTGCAAGGCCGCGCCATGACCGTCAACGTGGCCCGTCCGCGCGAGGCACGTCCGTCGTCCGGCTACGAAGGCCGCAGCGGCCGCAACGGCGGCGGTCGCAGCAGCTACTACTGATCGGCTCTGCCCCTGACGGCCGGGGTCACTTACCCCAGCCGTCCTTCAGGCCCGCGATGCGGTTGAATACCGCTCGGTCGGGCCTGTTTGCATTGGAGCTGAAACCGTCGCGCCCGTCGGGCGGCGTGTGCTACATTGAGGGCCCCTGTGCTTCTCGCCCGAATCGAACTCTCGATGGCACCCACCGTCGTGCGCGTCGGCTCCTACCGGCTTTTCTTCTTTTCACGAGAGGAGCCCAGGATGCACGTGCACGTGGCGCATCCCCATGGCGAGGCGAAATTCTGGATTCAGCCCGACGTCGCCCTGGCGTGCCACACGGGCCTGAGCGAGCGTGAATTGGCCGAGGCGCAGCGGATCGTGACCATGCACGTGCAGGAGATCGTCCATGCCTGGCGACAACACTTCGGTGGCTGAGGTCACCCATGTGTCGAGACACGGCTTTTGGCTGTTGCTCGGCGACGAAGAACTGTGGGTGCCGTTTTCGGAATTTCCATGGTTTCGGCGCGCCACGATCGAGCAGATCACGACACTGGAGTGGCCCAGTCGCGACCATTTGTATTGGCCACTGTTGGATATCGACCTGTCGGTCGAATCGATCCGCCACCCGGATCGGTTCCCGCTCGTCGCCGCCGAGTCGGTTGGCCCCTGACGGCCGGGGTCACTTACTCCAGCCGTCCTTCAGGCCCGCGATGCGGTTGAATACCGCTCGGTCGGGCCGGTGGTCTTGGGCGTCGGCGCAAAAGTAGCCGTGGCGCTCCAGCTGCAGCCGCGTCTCGGGCGCGATGCCGACCAAGGACGGTTCCACGAAGCCCTGCGTGATGCGCAGGCTGTTCGGGTTGAGCGCGGCGCGGAAATCTTTGCCTCCGGCATCGGGTTGCGGGTCGGCAAACAGCCGGTCGTAGAGCCGAAACTCCGCCGGTACCGCGTCGTGGGCACCAACCCAGGTGATGGTGCCCTTGACCTTGACGGCATCGGCCCCGGGCGTGCCGCTCTTGGTGTCGGGCACCACGGTGGCCAGCACCGCCGTCACGCGGCCCGTGTCGTCTTTCTCACAGCCGGTGCATTCGATGACGTAGCCGTACTTCAGGCGCACCCGGTTGCCGGGGAAGAGGCGGAAGTACCCCTTGGGGGGTTGTTCCATGAAATCGTCGCGCTCGATCCACACCTCGGGCCCCAGGCTGAAGGCGCGCTGCCCCCATTCGGGGTGTTGCGGGTGGGCGGGGGCGGTGCAGGGTTCCCGGTGCTCCCAGCGGCCGAATACGTCGGCCCAGTTGGTCAGGCGCAGCCGCACGGGGTCGAGTACGCCCATCGCGCGCGGGGCTTTGCCTTCCAGATCGTCGCGCAGCGCGACCTCCAGGTTGCCGTAGTCGATCCAGCCGGGGGATTTGCTCACGCCCGTCCGTTCACAGAACAGCCGGATGGCCTCTGGCGTGTAGCCGCGCCGACGAAGCCCGGCGATGGTGGGCATGCGCGGGTCATCCCAGCCGGCGACGATACCCTCATCGACCAGCGCCTTGAGCTTGCGCTTGCTGGTCACGACGTAGGTGAGGTTCAGGCGCGCGAACTCGTACTGGTGCGGCAGCTGGAACGGCTCGACCTGGTAGGCGTCGAGGGCTGCGGCAAGCAGCGGCGTGAACTGGTGCGTTTGCGACTTCAGCAGCGCAAAGAACGCCCCTAGATCGCGCAGCACGGCGTCGCGGTCGTGCTCCCAGCGGGTAAAAAGCGCGCGCATCTGCTGCTCGGGCTCGGTGTTGACGCCCAGCTTGTACGCGTGGTTGTGGCAGTGCAGGGCGAATTCCTTGCCCGCTTCGACGCCCTGGTGCTCGATGCGCTCGATGAGCGCCTTGGCGCGCTCGAACTGGGGCGCGCGCAGGATGGGCACGATGCGCTCGAGCGTCCAGTCGTAAAACGGTCGTTGGTCCTCGAACTCCAGCGTGCAGATGCTGTGGGTGATGTTCTCCAGCGCGTCCTCGATCGGGTGCGCGAAGGTGTACATCGGGTAGATGCACCAGGCATCGCCGGTGTTGTGGTGCGTGGCGTGTTTGATGCGGTAGATGGCCGGGTCGCGCAGGTTGATGTTGGGCGAGGCCATGTCAATTTTGGCGCGCAGCACCATGGCGCCGTCGGGGTGTTGGCCGGCGCGCATCTCGCGAAAACGCGCCAAGCTTTCCTGCGCCGGGCGGTTGCGGTACGGGCTGTCGATGCCCGGCTCGGTAAGCGTGCCGCGGTTGGCCCGCATCTGCTCGGGCGTCTGTTCGTCCACGTAGGCGTGGCCGGTTTCGATCAAGTACTCGGCCGCCCGGTACATGAAGTCGAAGTAGTCGCTCGCGTAGTAGAGGTGGCTGGTGCCGTGGGCCTCCCAGCTCCAGCCCAGCCATTGGACGGCGTCCAGGATGGAATCGACGTACTCCTGCTCCTCTTTCTCGGGGTTGGTGTCGTCGAAGCGCATGTGGCACACGCCGCCATACTCCTGCGCCAGGCTGAAGTTGAGCCAGATGCTCTTGGCGTGGCCCACGTGCAGGTAGCCGTTGGGCTCGGGTGGAAAGCGCATGCGCACCTTGGCCGGGTCCGGACCGCCGCGCTCGTGGTGCGTGCCGTCTCCAGGGCTGCCGGCCCAGCGCCGACCCTCGCAGCGGCCTTGGGCCAGGTCGCGCTCGATGATCTGGCGCAGAAAGTGGCTGCTGGAGGGGGCGTGGGGCGAATGCGTGGCGTGATCGGTCATGCCCCGATTTTAGGTGGGCCGCCGCTGGGGTAACGGGCGTTACGCTTGCTTACAGTCGTGACGATTCGGAAACCGCGGTCGAGCGTGGTCAGTGCTGAAATGCGGGGTGTCATGCGTCAGCCTGCCACAGGGACCGAAAGGAGACTGCGATGAAGCCGTTCGTTCAACGCTTTTTTTCACCGCGTGCCGCTGCACGGACTGCGCTGGGGCTGGGCCTGGCCGCCTTGGGCGCTGCGGCGCAGGCGGGTGATGTGTACTGGTCGATCGGTGTGCACCAGCCGGGCGTTTCGGTCGGGGTGGGCAACTACCCCCCTGTGGTGGTGGCCCCCGCGCCGCGCGTGGTGATGCCACCGGTCGTGGTCACCACCCCCGCGCCGGTGGTGGTGGTGCCCTCGACGGGTTACTGGGTACCGCCCGGCCACCGGCGGCATCCCCGCCACGGCGATCGCGAGTATGGGCGGGTGGTGCAGGTGTGGCCATCCTATCCCGCCGTGAGCGGGCCGGACGTGGTGTACGTGGCGCCGCACCACCCGCGCTGGCGCTCATGGTGATTGCCTGACCGGTTCGTCGCCGCCGTGCCGCTCATCGGGGTGGCCGGGGCAGTCGGTTTCCGTTTACCGCCGCTCGGCAGCGGTTACGATCACGGGATGGATTGGTTGCTGTTGTTCAAGGCCGCCATCATGGGCGTGGTGGAGGGCCTGACTGAGTTTTTGCCCGTCTCGTCCACCGGGCACCTGATTCTGGCGGCCGCGTTGCTCGGTTGGCGCGGCGAGACGGTCAAGGTGTTCGAGGTGGTGATCCAGACCGGGGCCATCCTGGCCATCGTCGGCTTGTACTGGCAGCGGCTGATCGGCACCGTGCGTGGCTTGCCGCGCCAGCGCGAGGCGCAGCGCTTTACCGTCAACGTGGCGCTGGGTTTTTTCCCGGCGGCGCTGGCGGGGTTTTGGTTGATCGGGCCGATCAAGGCGGTGCTCTTCAACGCTTGGGTGGTCGCGGCCGGCTTCATCGTCGGCGGTCTGATCATGCTGTGGGTCGAGGCGTGGCACGCGCGCCAGCACGCGCCGCGGGTGGCGGACGTCGATGCGCTGACCTGGCGCGACGCGCTGGGCGTCGGACTGATCCAGTGTGCCGCCCTGGTGCCGGGCGTGAGCCGCTCGGGCGCCACGATCATCGGCGGCATGGCGCTGGGCCTGTCAAGGCGCGTGGCGACCGAATTCAGCTTCTTTTTGGCCATCCCGATGCTTTTCGGCGCGGCGGCGTACGACTTGGTCAAACACCGGGCGCTGTTGTCCAGTGCCGACGTGCCGGTGTTCGTGGTCGGCCTCGTGGTGTCGTTCGTGTCAGCGTGGGTGTCGGTAAAGTGGCTGCTGCGCTATGTGGCCAGTCATAGCTTCGTGCCGTTTGCCTGGTACCGAATCGCCTTTGGCGGACTCATCCTTGTCAGTGGGATGCTGGGCTGGGTGGACTGGTCGCCCTGAAGTGCTGCAGGGCACAGTCGATGGCGGCCGCGGTTTCTTCCGGCCGTTCCATGGGAAATAGGTGCGTGCCCTCAAGGAACTGCAGCCGCGGTGAGGGCTCGCGCCCGCAGAGCTTGTGCGTCATGGTCAAGCCCACGCGGCGCATTTCCTCGGACTGGGTGCCGCCGATGAAGGCCACTGGGCACTGCAAGGGGTGGCGGCGCAGCAGGCGGTCCAGGTGATGGGGCAGGGTGTTGTAGATGGCGGTCTCGATGTCCCGGTCGAAGCTCAGCACGCGCTGCACGCCGTCGGGCGTGGTGACGTCGTGGGTGCCGTATTCGATGTAGTCGGCCAGCACGCGCGGGTCCCAGCGCGCGAAGGCGCGCTTGTGGCGGAAATGCTCGAGCGCTTCGGCGGCGCTGGCCCAGCGGTTGCGCCGCTTGCGGCTGACCTGGCCCGGCGAGACGGCACCGATCAGGCGCGTGTGTTTGGCCGCCGCCAGCGCGCGCGCTTTCCAGCCACCGAGCACGGGCGAGTCGAGCATGACGACGCCGGCCACTGGGCGCCCCGCCAGCACCGGGTGGCGCGCGGCGCACATCAGACTCAAAAAGCCGCCGAGCGAGTGGCCGACCAGATAGAGCGGCTGGTCGTGCGGGCCGACCTGGGCCTCGGTGAAGTCCGCCAGTTGCTGCACCAGATGCGGCCAGTTGCTGGTGACGGGGTAGCGCGGGTCGTGCCCGTACTTGTCCACCGCCAGCACGCGGTAGCCGCGCGCACGCAGCGCGTCGAGCAGCACGCGGTAGGTACCGGCCGGAAAACTGTTGCCGTGCGAGAAGACGATGCAGGGTTGCTCGTTCGGAGGCGGGTTCATGGCGTCAGATCAGCTTGTCGGCGGGGGTCATGATTTTTCGTAGGGCGCGGTGGCGACCGCTGGGCGCCACCAGTGCACTGCCGGGTTGCCAATCGGGGGCTTCGATCTGGTCGAACGCCTCGCGCAGCCGTTGGCCCCAGGTGGTGCGCAGCATTTGGAAGTAGGCGTTGCCTTCGTCGATGCAGACGACGTGATCGCTCTGAAAACGGTCCGCCTCGTAGACGGCCAGGTCCAGCGGCAGCCCCACCGAGAGGTTGGACTTGAGCGTGGAGTCCATGGAGATGAGCAGGCACTTGGTGGCCTCCGCCAGCGGCGTGTCGGGGGTGATGATGCGGTCGAGCACGGGTTTGCCGTATTTGCTCTCGCCGATCTGGAAAAACGGCGTTTCGGCCGTGGCCTCGATGAAGTTGCCGGGTGAGTAGACCTGGAACAGCCGCATGGCCTCGCCGCGGATCTGGCCGCCAAAGAGCAGGCTCGCGTTGAACTCGATGCCGCTGCGTCGCAGCGCCTCGCCGTCGCGCTGGTAGACATGGCGCACGGCCGAGCCGAGCACGCGCGCGGCGTCGAACATGCTGCGCGCGTTCCAGATGGTGATCGGCTCGCCACCGGCGGGGTCTTGCAGCTGCTCGGTCTGCAGGATTTCGCGGATCGACTGCGAGATGCTCAGGTTGCCCGCCGACAGCAGCACCATGAAGCGGTCGCCCGGTTTTTCGTAGACGATCATTTTGCGGAAGGTGCTGATCTGGTCCAGGCCGGCGTTGGTGCGCGAGTCGGACAGAAAGACCATGCCAGCCTTGAGTTTGACGGCGACGCAGTAAGTCATGAGAGGGCGGTGAAGGGCGAACGGTCGTTCGAAATGCTTGGCCCGCCTATGGTAGCGCGTCCAGCACGGCCTGGCGCAGGCCGCTGTCGCGCTGGGTGAGGCGGGCAGTTGCCCGCCGCACCGTGTCGTGGCCGCCGGGCAACACGAGTGTCAGGCGCTGGCGGGCACGGGTGATGCCGGTGTAGAGCAGCTCGCGCGTCAGCACCGGGGTATCGGCCTGGGGGGGCAGCACGAGCAGCACATGGTCGAACTCTGAGCCCTGGGACTTGTGCACGGTCAGCGCAAAGGCGGTCTGGACGTCGGGCAATTGCCCGGGCAGGGCCCAGCGCACGCCCTCGGGCTGGTCCGGGGCGGCGAAGGCCACGCGCCAGCGGGGGCGACGTACCGGGTCGTCCGGGTGTGGCGGGTGCGGCAAGACCAGCCCCAGATCGCCGTTCATCAGGCCCAGCGCCGGGGCATTGCGGGTGACGAGCACGGGGCGGCCGGCGTACCAGCCGTCGTGCCCGTGCGCGGCGGGGGGCAGGTCCAGCCACCCGGCCCGCTGCAGCCAGCGCGCGATGCGCTGGTTGAGCCCGGCTACGCCCCAGGGCCCATCGCGCAGCGCGCACAGCACCTGAAAGCGGGCGTGCGCCGCCAGCAGCGCGCGCGCCCAGGCGGCCCGCGCGGCCGCGCCGTCGTCATCGGGGCCCGCACGCAGCCGCTGCAACCAGGGCAGCAGACCGTCGAACACGACGCGCTGCCAAGCCGCTTCCCAGGCGGCATCGCTGCTGTCTGGCGTCCGGGGGATGACGGTCACGTCGGGCAGGGGCGTGGCGAGCAGCGCCTGCACGTCCGCCTCGGCGCCATGGTTGACTGCCGCGGCCCAGCGGCCGATACCGCTGTCGCCGCCAAAGCGGTGGCTGTGGCGCAGCATCACCACCGCCTGGTCCAGTGCCGTGCCGGCGGGGTCGATCAGGCCGCTGGGGAGGGTCTGCCCAGTGGCCTGCTGCAGCCAGTCGGCCACCTCGGGCCGGTAGTGGCCGTCGGCGGCGCGCTCGCACAGTTGGGCGAGCACGGCACCGGCTTCTACCGAGGCGAGCTGGTCGGCGTCGCCGATCAGCACCAGCCGCGTGTGGGCGGGAATGGCCTGCAGCGCATCGTGCAGCAGTTCCAGATCGACCATCGAGGCCTCGTCGATGACCAGCAGGTCGAGCCACAGCGGGTTTTCCGGGTGGTGGCGCGCGCCCGTGCCGTCACCGCGTCGGCCGATGAGGCGGTGCAGCGTGCGGACCTCGGCGGGCACGGCCTCGCGCAGGGTGGTCCGTGCGGCTTCGGACAGTGGCAGTGCGCCCCAGGGCATGCGCTCGAGCGCCACCGCGATGGACTGGCTCAGGCGGGCCGCGGCTTTGCCGGTGGGGGCGGCCAAGCCGATACGCCAGGGCGATCGTCCCTCCGACAGCGCCAGCCCTTGCAACAGGGTGAGCAGGCGCACGACGGTGGTGGTTTTGCCCGCCCCAGGTCCACCGGTGAGGATGGCCAGCGGCGCGCGCGCGGCCAGGGCCGCGCCGATGCACTGCCAGTCCGGCTGGGTGGGGCGTTGCGCGGGCGGGCCAAAGAGGGCGTCCAGCCACGGGCGCAGCCGGTGTGGATCGAGCGTATCGGTTGCTGGCAGGCGCAACCGCTTGGCCAGGGCGCGTGCGACGGCTTGCTCACGCACCCAGTGGCGCCACAGGTACAGCCGCGTCCCGTGGCGCACGAGCGGGGTGGGCGTGCTGCCGTCGCCGATCCAGTGCGGATGGTCGAGCGCGGCCGGGAGGGTGGCCCAGCGCTGCCGCAACCAGCGCGTGCAGGGGCCTGCGCTGTCGTCGGCGGTGTCGAGCAACGACAGGCAGATGTGACCATCGCCGACACGGCGGCTCAAGCAGGCCGCGGCCAACAAGGCGGGTACCGGCGCGTCGGGTACCTGCTCGCGGCCGAAGCGGGCCAATGCTGCGTCGCAGGGGCGCAGCTCTTGGCTCGCTAACCCGCGGGCCAACCAGGCTTGGAGTTCGTCCGGTGTGCTCATACGGCCTCCGCAGCGGTGTGGCCCGATAGCGCGGCATCCAAGCGTTCGATGAGTGCGACCGGCGCGGGCAGTGCATAGACACCGCGGCCCGGCGTGGCCAGCCCGCGCCAGAAGACACACAGCGCACCCCCTAAGTGGTGCGCAGGGGAGTAGCTGGGCAAGCGCTGCCGCAGCAGGCGGTGCAGGGCCACCAGGTACAGCACCGCTTGCAGGTCGTAGCGGTGCGCCGCCACGGCGGCCTGTACGGCCTGCGGGTGGTACGCGGAGTCATCGCCGCCCAAGGCGTTCGATTTGTGGTCCAGTACGTAGTAGCGCCCCCCGTGCTCGAACACCAGATCGATGAACCCTTTGAGCATGCCCTCGAGCACGGTGGGGCGCAGCGCGGGGCGGGGGTCGAGCCCGGGCACGTGCGCCCGCACCCAAGCGTCGAGCGTGGCCGCCTCCAGCCGCTGCGCGCCGAGCCAGAATTCCCACTCTGGCTGCACGGCGCGCAACTGGCTGAGCGCGACCGCGGTGTCTGCCACGCCGGGCAGCGGCAGCGGGGTGGCCATCATGGCGCCCGCCCATTGCGCCAGATCCGCCGCGTCGGACTCCAGGCGGTTGGTCGGCCAGCCGTGGCGCTCCAGCACGGCCTGGGCCATCGATGCCAGTTGCGCGGGCTGGGTGGCAATGTGTGCGAACCCCTGGTGCGCACACTGCTCCAGCAGGGCGTGCAGGGCGGTGCCCGCCTGCGGCCCGCGTGGCCAGCGGTGCCAGGCGGCCGGCGGCGTGGCGGGAGCCGCCACGGGATCGCGGGGGTCGGCAAGGGCGTCCGGCAGCGCGAGGGTGCCGAGCGCCTCGTCGAATGGCTCATCGCGCGCCGAATCCGATGCGGCGGTCGGGTAGGAGGGGGCGGCATCCCCGGCGTCCTCGCCCGTTGGGGCGAGCAGCGCGGTGTAGCTGGCGATCCACCAGAGAGGCCGTGGCGAGGACGGCGCGATGCGGGCGGCCACCGGGGTGGGGGCGTCGTTGGCACCCGGCGTGTCTGCCGCTGGTGTCCAGCGCAGTGTCGGCTGCGCGGCGTCCCAGGTCTGGACGGCGATGACCGCACAGCCCTGGGCCAGCGCCTGGGCGCGCGCGCCGAGCCCGTCGTCGGCGTTGGACGCGGGCAGGGCGTCGATGCCCAGCACATGGCCCAGGGCGCTGGTGGGCAGCGTGTCCGTGGCCGCCAGTCCTACCCAGGTGGCGTGGCGCGCGCGTGTCAGCGCCACGTAGAGCCGCCGGACGTCCTCGGCGCGGCGCTCGGCATCGGCGCGCTCGACCGCGTGTGTCCAGCGCTCGCCCTCGTCGCTCAGGGTGATCTGTAGCCGACCCTCGTCGTCATGCCAGGTCAGGCAGCGCACCCCGCGGCCCGAGACCTTGCCATCGATGGATTTGGCGTGCATCGCAAAGGGGTAGCACACGACCGGGTATTCGAGCCCCTTGGATTTGTGCACGGTGACGATGGGGATGCGCTCGCGCTCGCTGTCCAGGCGCAGCTGCGCCGTGGCGCTGTCGTCGCCCGCGGCGGCGGTGCCGCGCAGCGCCCGCTGGCGCGCGCGTTGCAAGTGTTGCCAAACGGTGGCCATGCCATGCGGGGCGCCCGCCAGCGGGGCGGCGATGTGCTGCAGCAGCTCGGCCAGGTGCAGCAGGTTGGTCAGGGTGCGCTCACCGCTGTGCTCGCCAGCGCGTGCCAGCAGGCGCTGCGGCACCTGGAAGTCATGCAGCAACGCGCGCACGGCGGGCAGCACGCCGTGGCGCTGCCACAGGTCGTGGTAGCGCTCGAAGCGCTCGATCGTCTGCTCCCATGCACCATCGTCGCTGGTCAGACGCTCGATGTCGGCAGGCGTCAGATCCAGGCTGGCGGTGGCCAGCGCGGCCCGGATGGCGTCGCCGTCGCGCGGGTGGGCACAGGCGTGCAGCCAGTGCGCCAGGTCTTCGGCTTCAGGGCTGGCGTAGACCGACTCCCGGTCGGACCGATAGACGCTGGCCAGGCCGCGCTGGCGCAGCGCCCGCTGCAGCGCCTGCGCCTCGTACCGGTCGTTGACCAGGATGGCGATGTCGGCAGGGCGCAGGGGCCGCCAGCCCTCGCCGGTCGACCAGCCCAGCCGGTGTTCGCTGGCCTGTTGCAACCACTGCACCACTTGGTTGGCGCAGGCGTCGGCCACGGCGTCGCGCAGGCGCTCTTTCGACCACGGCTCAGCGCCTGGCCGCACGTGCGCCAGGATCAGCGCGGGCAGCGCAGGGCCGCCGGGCCCCCGCGTCCATGGGGGTGCTCGCCCCTCGGCCTGCACGGGCACGAAGGGCAGCGGATCGTCGTCCCCGCGGCGAAACAGAAACGCCCCCTCGGCCCGCCGCGCCTGCGCGTGGTCAAAGACGTGGTTGACCGCGGCGACCATGTCGGCGCTGGAGCGGCGGTTGGTGTCGAGCCGCCACAGCCGCCCGCTGCACGCGCGGCGCGCCAACAGGTAACTGTGGATGTCGGCTTGCCGAAAGGCGTAGATGGCTTGCTTGGGGTCGCCGATGAGGATGAGGGCGGTATGGGGCGCCGGCTGCGCCAGGGTGTAGATGCGGTCGAGGATGTGCAGCTGGGTGGGGTCGGTGTCCTGAAATTCGTCCACCAGCGCGACCGGCCAGCGCGCGCGCGCGCGCGCCGCCAGTGCCGCGCCAGTGGGGCCATCCAAGGCCTGGGCCAGGCGGCGCAGCAAGCCGTCGAAGTCCACCTGGTCGCGCTGCGCCCATTGCTCGGCGATGCGGCGCTGCACCCAAACGGCCGCGTGGCGCCACAGCCAGCCCAGCGGCGAGGGCAGGCGCGGCAACGCCTCGAGCAGCGCGGGGATGCCATCCCAGATCGCCAGCGCGGCGACCGCGGGGGGGATGGCACCGTCCGGATACTGGGCCTGCAGCCAGTCGCGGCGCAAGCGCCCGAGGCCCGTGCCCAGTTTCGGGGGTTGGTCGTCGTCCGGATCCTGCGCCCAGCGCTGCAGGGTGTTCAGCCAGCGCTCGACGTCGCTGCGCCGTCCCAGTGTTTTGGGCAGGATGCCGGCGTCGAGCGCCTCCAGCGCGGCTTGCGCGTGCGACACCCAGGGTGTCTTGAGCGCGACGAGCGCCGCCTGGCGCGCGTCCAGGGCGCGTGCCAGTCCCTCGGCGACCGGGGTGTCGGCCAGCGGTGGGTCGGTGGCGTGCCAGCGGTCGGCGTGGGGCAGCAGTGGGCGCACCTCGGCCGCCAGCGCCTGCGGGCCGGTCCAGGTCTGCGCTACCCAGCGGGCCAACTCTGCAGGCAGCGGCTGGATTTGCAGGCGCCACAGGTCGGCGGCCGCTTCCTCGATGGCGTCGGCTGGGTCGGGCACGAGCGTGAGCGTGAACGGCGTGCCGCTGGCGAATGCCTGCTCGCGCAGTACGCGCTGGCACCAGCCGTGCAGGGTGGCGATGGCGGCTTCGTCCATCGCGTCGGCGGCATATTGCAACCGCTGGGCCAGCGCCGGCCAGTCCGTTGGTGGGTACAGGGCGCGCAGCGCGGCGATGGGCTGCAGCGCTTCGGGCCAGGCGTCGGGGTCGCGCTGCCCGTCGCGAAAGACCGAGGCCGCCTCGGCCAGGCGCTGCCGGATGCGGTTTTTCAGCTCCTGGGTCGCGGCGTCGGTGAAGGTGACGACCAGAATCTCGCGCGGGTGCAGCGCCCGCTCGATGGCCGCCGCGCCCGGATGTGGCCCCAGCACCAGCCGCAGGTAAAGCATGGCGATGGTCCAGGTTTTGCCGGTGCCGGCGCTGGCTTCGATGAGCTGGCTGCCCTGCAGCGGAAAGTCCCCGATGGATCGCAGGTCGTGCACGGTGCTCATGGCTGATCGTCGGCGTCGTGGCGAGGGGGTGATGACAGGGCGTCGCGCAGCGGCCGCAGCAGCGCGCGCGCCGTCTGCGCCAGCGGGCTGTGCTCGGCACCATCCAGTGGCCCGGCCAGGGCGGCGAAATCGGGGCAGGCGCGCCGCCAGTCGGGGTCGGTGTCGAGCACGCCGCGCTGGTGCTCGTTGCCTTCGTAGACCAGGCGCGCCGCGAGCCACGCGGCGCGGGCACCGGCGCGTTCTTCGTTGCGCAGCCAGGCGGCGGCACTCTTGGGTTCGAACCGGCAGGGAGCAGACATGCCGGCCCACCAGTGGCGCAGCAGGGACTCCCAAGCGGCATCGGCCTGCTCTGGTGACAGGGGCGACAACACAACCGCCCCGCGTGGGCTGAGTACCCAGGTGGCCAGTGGCCCGCCGGCGCGGTGGTGGGCCAGGTGCTGCACCCAGGCCGAGGTGAGCGTGTGCAGCCGGTACTGCCCGCCGTTGCCCGATGGGTTCTCGATGACGGCGCTGCCTTGCCACAGCAGCCGCGCGCGCGTGCCGTCCTCGGCGCGGTGGACGGGTCCGAGCGCATCGCGCACGCGCACCACGGGGTCGCACCCGGGGGCAGGTTCGTCCAGCCAGTCGGGCTGGGTCTGCGCCAGGGGGTGGCGGCGGAAAAATTCACCCGCCAGGGACCAGACGCGCCTGGCTTGCGTGTTCCAGTCGCCGGCGAGGGTGTCGCCAAACGTGCCGGGTGGCCACTCGCCACGGGCGATGGCGCGACGCCAGACGGCCTCGGCTGCGGCCAGCGCGGCCTTGAGCGGCGCACCGGCGCGCGCCTGACGCACCACGGCCGCCACCCACGCCGTATCCATGCGCCAGCGGCTCAGGCCGTCGGGTTCGAGGATGTCGCGGTCGTCATCGGCCGGTGCCGCGTCGGCCAAATGGACGCGCAGGCGCTGTTGAAAGAACGCCCGTGCCGGGTTGCGCAAGAAGGCGCCGAGCTGGGCGGTGTCCAGCGGGGCGTCGGGTGTCCACGGCGGCAGTGTCGCGGCGTCGTCGCGCGGCTGGCGCGCGGGCAGCCACTCGTGCGCGTAGCTGAACCACGGCAGGCCGGGCGGGGGCGGCTGCCGGGGGTCGGGCGTGGCGGGAAAGTAGGCCGCATCGAAGGGCTGCAGGCGGTGCCGGGTGGTCAGCGCCGCCAGCAGCGCGTCCCCAGCATCGTCCCGGTCGCACCCGGTCAGCCGCCAGCCGGCGGCGATGTGCTGGCGCAGCTGTGCGACCAGCGCGGACGGGGCGCGCTCGCCGTCGTCCACCGGGCTGTGACCCACCCACGACAACGTCAGCCGCTCGCGCGCCGACAGCAAGGCCTCCAGAAACAGGTACTGGTCCTCGTGGCGGCGCTGCCGGTCACCCGGGCGTGGGTGCAAGGCCATGAGGTCGAAGTCGTCCGCCGTGTGCCGCCGCGGGTAGGACGCATCGTCCATGCCCAGCAGGTGGATGACGCGAAACGGCACCGCCCGCATGGGCAGCAGCGTCGCGACGGTGAGCGTGCCGTTGAGAAAGCGCTGCCGTGGCGGGGGCAGGGCGGCGCGCGCGAGCCACGCTTCGGCCACCACGGCCAAGGGCAGTGGTTCTGACCCGGCGGCAGCGGCCTCCAGGCCCCACTCCAGCGCCGCGCTGCGCAGCCGTTGCAGCGCGCGCACTTCCGCGGGGTCGGCCTGGGGGGCGTCGACGTCGAAGCAGTCGTCGAGCAACGCCAGCAGCCGCGGCACCCAAGCAGCCGCGTCGGTCGGTGTGGCCAGGCTGTGCGTCAGCCGCTGCAGGGTATCGATCACGGTTTGCAGGCGCTCGATGCCGTCGACTTCCAGCGGCGAGACGCCGCCCACGGGCACGCTGCCGCGCCATTCGGTGTCGTCGGGGCCGAGGACATAGCCCAGCCAGAGCCGCTGCAGGCCGTCGCGCCAGCTCAGCCGCGCCGCGTGCGCATCGGCCGGATCCACCAGGCCCAGCTGCACGCGGTGGGCGACGTCGATTCCCCAGCGGATGCCAGCGTCGGCGATCCAGCGCTGCAGCCGTTCGCGCTGGTCGAGGGTGATCCGGAAGCGGCGCGCGAACGCTGGCACGTCGAGCCAGCCCAGCACCTCGCTCGCGCCCAGGCGTCTGCGCGGCAGCGCCAGCAGCTCGGCGACGGCTTGCTGCAGGCGCGTGCCGGCGTCTTCGACCCAGTCGCTGATAGTGTAGGGCACATGGCGCGGATCGTGGCGCGGGATGCGGCCGAAGACGGCGTGAAACAGCGGTGCATAAACGGCCACGTCCGGCACCATCACCAGAATGTCGCGCGGCTGCAGCGTCGGGTCGCGGTGCAGCTCGGCCAGCACCTGATCGTGCAGCACCTCCACCTCGCGCAGCGCGGTGTGGCAGACGTGAAAGCGCAGCGAATCGTCGCGGGTGGGATCGACCGCTGACCAGCGCTGCCGTGTCTCGGCCAGCGGACGGCCATGCAGGATGTCGTCTTGCAGCTGGGCCAGCAGCGTGGCGCGCTCGGACGCCGCTTCGGCGCCGTCTGGCAGCGCGTCGAACAGGTCGACACGGTTGCCCCACGCGCGCAGCTGCGCATCCAGCGCATCGCGCAGCGGCCGGTCTTCGTGCGCCTGCAGCAGCGCAATGAAGTCGCGCCCCTGGCGGCCCCAGGCCGCAAGCAGCGGGTGGCTGTGTTGGGCGAGCGTGCCTTCGTCCAGCTGTGCGGGGCTGCCGGGGCGGCGCGCTGCGCGTTCGCGCCAACGCGCGTCGATGCGGGCCAGCCAGGCCGCGTCGGGGACGGTGTCGGCCCAGTAATACTGACACGGGTTGAGCACGCAGACCAAGATGGGCAGCCAACGTGCCGCCACGGCCAGCGCCTCCAGCACGGGTGGCGGCAGCGCGCTGAGCCCAAAGACGGTCAGCCGCGAGGGCAGCCCCGGGGGGCGCTCGCCGCATCCTGCAAGGGCAGCGGCCATAAAGGCTGCATGAATGTCGGCGCGGCTGGCACTGGGGATGGATTGGGCGTCGGCGCCGAGGTCGGCGCGGATGCGCCGCCACAAGGCGGACTGCCACTGCTGCTCCGGGGCCAGCGGGTGTGCGCGGCCGTGAGCGTCGCGCCACTGGTCGCGGCCCGCTGCCCAGTCGGCCAGCCAGTCGGCGCGGTAGACCTGGTACTGGTCGTACAGGTCGGCCAGCCGGTGCGCCAGTTGTCCGCGCTTGCGGCCGTCCGTGTCGTTGGCCAGATAGGCGCGCAGGGGGGCAAAGGGTTCGTCCGTCAAGGTGGGCAACAGGCGCCACAGGCGCCACGTCAGTGGCCCTTCGGCCAGCACCGGGGTGTCGGGCACGGCGTCGGTGCCGAGCACCGCGCGGTAGGCTTGCCACAGCCATTGCGCGGGCAACAGCCACTCGACCCCGGCGGCGATGCCGCCCGGCGCGGCAGCCATGGTCTGCCGGATCCACTGCCCCACGCCGTGCGACGGCACGAGCCAGACGTCGTTGTCCAGCGGCGGTAGGGGCTGTTGCCGGTTCCACTGCAGCGCCACCTCGAGCAGGCGCTCGGCCCGGTTGCCGTGCACCACCACCAGGCCGGAGGCCGGCGCGCCACCGTGGGGGCGGCTACCCGGGCCGCTGACGGCGTCGGTGCTGGGGTTCTCCCTGTGGTTGGTTGGCATGGCGTGATGGTAGCAAGCCGCGCGCCGCGCCGATCGGCTGGCGCTGGTGTAAGGTTCGCCCCATGAGCAAGGCATTCACCAAGGAACTCGACACCGACGACGAGGACGATCTGCCCGAGGCGCGCCTGCCCCAGGGCAGCCGCAACTACATGACGCCCGCGGGTTACGCCCGGCTGCGCGCGGAGCTGATGCACCTCATCGACGAGGAGCGGCCGCGCGTGGTCGAAACCGTGTCCTGGGCGGCCAGCAACGGCGACCGCTCGGAAAACGGCGACTACCTCTACGGCAAGAAGCGCCTGCGCGAGATCGATCGCCGCATCCGTTTTCTGACCAAGCGGCTCGAGCGCGCCGAGGTCGTCGATCCCAGCGTGCACCACGGCAAGGACCAGGTGTTTTTTGGCGCCACGGTCACCTTCGCCCGCGCCGATGGCAGCGAAGAGACGGTGACCATCCTCGGCATCGACGAGGCGGACAGCCGCCAGGGCCAAGTGAGCTGGATTTCGCCCGTCGCCCAGGCGCTGCTCAAGGCGCGCGAAGGCGACGAGGTGCGCTTGCGCACGCCCGCCGGGGTGGAGGTGCTCGAAATCGTGCGCGTGCAGTACCCCGCGCCTGACGGTGGCACACCGTCTTGAGCGTCGCCGCAGCGCCAGTCGTGCCGTGTGCGCGCGTCACTGGCCGGCGTCGGCCGATCGCGCGGGCCGCTGGCGCTGCGCACGCAACACCGATGGCGTGCGGCGCAGCTGTCGCAAGACCTGCGCCAGATGCACGCGGTCGCGCACCGCGATCGTGAAGCGCAGCTCGGTGGTGGACTGGGCGGCCTCGTCACCCATGTGGATGTGGGTGATGTCGGCTTCAGCGGTGGCGATGGCGGCCGCCACACGCGCCAGCACACCTTTGCCGTTGCTGACGGTCACGACGACCGTCGACTCGAACGGGCGGGTGAGATCCTCGGCCCACTCGACTTCGAGAAAACGTTCGCGGTCGCGGTGCAGCAGCCGGCGCACGACCGGGCAGTCCTCGGTGTGCACGGCCAGCCCCTCACCGCGGCCCAGGTAGCCGACGATGCGGTCACCGGGGATCGGCCGGCAGCACGGCGCGTAGACCACGGACGCGCCTTCACTGCCATCGAGCGTGACCACGCCCTGGCTGGGTTGGTCCTCGGTCGGGGTGCCAAAGCGCTCCTGGCTGATGAGCAGCACGTCGGGGCGAGTGCCGGCTTCGGCCATCAGCGCGGCGAGCTTCTTTCCCACCATGCCCGCGATGCGGCGCCCGAGGCCGATGTCGATCAACAGCTCGTCGCGCGTGCGGTTACCGGTGAAGCGCAGCAGCTTGTCCCAGATCGGCTGACCCGCCGCGTCCTCCGTCGGCAGGTTGGGAATACCTTCCGCGCGCAACGCCTGTTGCAGCAGGCGCTCGCCCAAGGCGCGCGATTCTTCTTGGGCCAGCGTCTTGAGGTAATGACGGATCTTGGAGCGCGCGCGGCCGGTCTTGACGAAACCGAGCCACGCAGGGTTGGGTTTGGCGTGCGGCGAGGTGGTGATTTCCACCACGTCGCCGTTGTGCAGTTCGGTGCGCAGCGGTACCTGCTCGCCATTGACCGTGGCACCGATGGCGCGGTGGCCGACGTCGCTGTGGATGGCGTAGGCGAAGTCGACCGCCGTGGCCCCCCGGGGCAGCGCCAGGATCTTGCTCTTGGGCGTGAAGACGTAGACGGAGTCCGGAAAGAGGTCGATGCGCACGTGGTCCCAGAATTCGCCCGAATCCTTGGTCTCTTGCTGGATGTCGAGCAGCGACTGCAGCCACTGCGCGTTGAGCGTCTGTGCCGAGGCGTCTCCCGCCTCACCGACCTTGTACAGCCAGTGCGCGGCGATGCCGGATTCAGCCACCACATCCATGGTGGGCGTGCGCAGCTGAAATTCGATTGCCGTGCCGAACGGCCCGACCAGCGTCGTGTGCAGCGACTGGTAGCCGTTGACCTTGGGGATGGCGATGTAGTCCCGAAACTTGCCCGGCAGGGGCTTGTAGAGCTGGTGCAACACGCCCAGCGCGGTGTAGCAGTCCAGCACCTGCGGGACGATGATGCGAAAGCCGTAGATGTCGGTCACCTGTGCGAATGACAGGTGTTTGGTATCCATCTTGCGGTAGATGGAGTACAGGGTTTTTTCGCGCCCGGTGATGTGCACATCCAGGCCGCTGTCGCGAAACGCGGCCTCGACCTCGCCTTGCACGCGAGCGATCAAGTCGTGGCGACGTGCACGCGAGCGCGCCAGGGCCTTGGACAGCGCCTGGTAGCGCCAAGGATGCAGGTAGCGAAACGCCAGGTCCTGCAGCTCGCGATAGAGATTGTTGAGCCCGAGACGGTGCGCGATCGGGGCGTAGATGTCGAGCGTCTCGCGTGCGATGCGCGCCCATTTGTGGCGCGGCATGTCGCCCATGGTGCGCATGTTGTGCAGCCGGTCGGCCAGCTTGATGAGGATGACGCGCACGTCGCGCGCCATGGCCAGCAGCATTTTGCGAAACGACTCCGCCTGGCCTTGCTCGCGGCTATCGAACGCCAGCTTGTCCAGCTTGGTCAGGCCATCGACCAGGTCGGCAACCGCGGCGCCGAAGCGCTCGGTCAATTCGGCTTTGGAGACGCCACAGTCCTCCAGCACGTCATGCAGCAGGGCTGCACACAGGGCCTGCGCGTCGAGCTTCCATTCGGTGCACAGCTGCGCGACCGCGATCGGGTGTGTGATGTAGGGGTCACCGTTTTTGCGCATCTGGCCCAGGTGGGCCTGGTCGGCGAAGCGGTACGCCTGGCGTACCTGCTCGACCTCGTGCGCGGACAGATAACCCAGCCGGGACTCGAGTGCCGCAAAGCTGGCCGCTGCCGCACTCGCCGCTGCCTGAGGGGGCGTGGCGGGCGGACGGGCGCCGAATGAGGTGCCAACGGCTAAGCTTAGGGTTTCGACACTCACCCTGCTAATGTAAACAAAAAAGGCGCTCGGTGTGAGCGCCTGGTTTTGCGCGCACGCGCGCCGGTCAGACCGGGACCTTGCGCAGCATCTCGAGCCCGACCAGCCCAGCGGCGATTTCTCGCAGGGCCGTCACGGCGGGTTTGTTGCGGGATTCGATCTTGGGCGCGTGGCCTTGGTTGAGCATGCGCGCGCGGTAAGTGGCCGCGAGCACGAGCTGGAAGCGGTTCGGAATCTTCTCCAGGCAATCCTCGACGGTGATGCGTGCCATGGAAACCTCCGGCAGTTAGCAAGTAGGGGGTTGGGGAATGCCCAAGGCCTGAAAGACCTCGGCCCGGGCGCGCCGCTGTGCCGCTACCCGCAGCCGCTGCGAGTGCGTGATCGTTTTGAGGTCGAACAGCGCGCGCTCGAAAACCTCATTGATTATAACGTAGTCGAATTCGTGGACGTGGGCCATCTCCTGCGCCGCGTTGCGCAGGCGCAGCTCGATGACGTCATCGCTGTCTTCGCCGCGGCGCTGCAGCCGGCGCCGCAGCTCGTCCCAACTGGGCGGCAAGATGAAAATCAGCACCGCGTTGGCAAACTGGCGACGGATCTGCAGCGCGCCCTGGTAGTCGATCTCGAGCACGATGTCGGCGCCGGCCGCGATCTTGTCTTCGATAGCTTTGCGCGATGTGCCGTAGCGCCGGTTGTGCACCTGCGCCCACTCGACGAAGGCGTCGGCCTCGATCATGCGGTCGAACTCGTCGTCGCTGACGAAGTAGTACTCGCGCCCGTGCACCTCCTGCCCGCGCGGCGCGCGCGTGGTGTGCGAGACCGACAGCTCCATGCGCGAGTCGACCTCGAGCAGCGCCTTGACCAGGCTGGACTTGCCGGTGCCGCTGGGTGCGGCCACGACGAACAGATTGCCAGGGTAATCCATGCGGTTCATTCGAGGTTTTGGACCTGTTCGCGCAGCTGCTCGATCAGCACTTTCATGTCGACCGACAGGCGCGTGAGTTCGAGGCTGGCCGACTTCGAGCCCAGCGTGTTGGCTTCGCGGTGCAGCTCTTGGATCAGGAAGTCGAGCCGCTTGCCGACCTCGCCGCCGCGCTCGAGCAGCCGCTCGATTTCCGTCAGGTGTGACTGCAGCCGGGTAAGCTCCTCGGCCACGTCCACCCGCACGGCGAAGGCCGCCGCTTCGGCCAACGCGCGCTCCTGCAGCGCGGCGGGGTCGGCTGGCGTGGCACCCAGCGCATCGTGAAAACGCTGCAAGAAGCGCTCCCGCTGCTGTGCCACGACCTGCGGCACGAGGGGGGCGGCCTGCTCGGCGAGCGCGCGCAGTTGCGCCACCCGGTCCCTCAGCATCGCTACCAGCCGGGCGCCTTCGCGCTCGCGCGCCGCGTTGAAGTCATCGAGCACGCGCTGCGCCAGTGCAAGCAGCGGCTCACGCCAATCCGTACCAGAGGCATTTCCGCGCTGGGCGAGCTGCAGCACTTCGGCCACCGAGAGTCCCCGGGCCTGCGGCAGCCAGGCTTGCACTTGCTCCTGTACGCCCGACAGCCGCTGCAGCTCGACCGCGCTGGGCGCGCGCAGCGCTGCCTCGCCCCGTTGCTCGATCCAGGCGCGCAGTTCCACCTTGCCGCGCCGTACGCGTGCCGCGACACACTCGCGCAAGGCGGGCTCGGCAGTACGCAGCTCGTCGGGCAGGCGCAGCGACAGGTCCAGAAAGCGGCTGTTGACGGCGCGCACCTCTAACCCGATGGTGCCCATCGCGCGCTGGGGGGCATCGGTGTCGGCCCGTGCCGCTGCGGGGTCGGTTTGCCCCGTGGCATAGCCGGTCATGCTGTACACTGGCATTGGCATTTCAGATGGAGGGCGGCCCCGCGGGCGGCGTCGGTCGCTGGGGGCGGGGGTTGCGCATGCACCGATTATGTCAAAGACCAAGCCAGCTCCCCTGCCGCCAGACACCGTGATCGGCGGCTACCGGATCGTGCGCCTGCTAGCGGCCGGTGGCTTCGGGCTGGTCTATCTGGCCCTCGACGCCCATGGCCAGGAGGTCGCGATCAAGGAGTACCTGCCGGCCTCGCTCGCGATGCGAGCCCCCGGCGAGCTGCTGCCGGTCGTGGCGCCGGACAAACAAGCCTTGTATCGCTTGGGCCTGCGCAGCTTTTTTGAGGAAGGCCGCGCACTGGCGCAAATTTCGCACCCGGCGGTCGTGGGCGTCCTCAATTTCTTTCGCGAAAACGAGACTGTCTACATGGTGATGGACTACCTGCGCGGCGCATCGCTGCAGGAGTTCATCGTCGCCGCACGCAGTCGGCAGCGCAAAAAGGTGCTGCGCGAAGCGACCATACGCTCGCTTTTCGACGAGATTTTGCGCGGGTTGCGCATCGTGCACCAGCACAAGATGCTGCACCTCGACATCAAGCCGGCCAACATTTTCATCACGGACGACAACCGCGCGGTGCTGATCGACTTCGGCGCGGCGCGCGAGGTGCTCAACACCGAAGGCACGTTCGTGCGGCCCATGTACACCCCCGGCTTTGCCGCGCCCGAGATGTACCGCCGCACCGGGGGAGCGGGGTTGGGGCCGTGGACCGACATCTACGCCATCGGCGCCTGCCTGTACGCGTGCATGCAGGGCTATCCGCCGCACGATGCGCCCCAGCGCCAGGACAAGGACCGGCTGCCGGCCTCGCTGGCCCGCTTGCGCGGGGTGTACTCGGACAACCTGATCCAGGTGGTGCAGTGGTGCATGGCGCTCGACCCCCTGTCGCGGCCGCAGTCGGTGTTTGCACTGCAACGCGAGCTGGCGCGCGAGGACTCGCCCGAGGAGGCGGTCGCGGCGCCGTGGTGGCAGCGCTGGCGTGACCGTCTCGGTCTGACGCGCACGGCGTCGGCGGCCACCCCGCAGAGTCAGCGTTCCAGCTTTCTGGAGCCGCCGTGAAGTTTTCCGTCTACCAGGCCAGCCACATCGGCGGGCGGGCGCGCAACGAAGACCGCGTGGGCTACACCTACACCCGACAGGCCGTGCTGCTGGTGCTGGCCGACGGCATGGGGGGGCATCCCGACGGGGACCAGGCGGCGGACATCGCGGTGCGCACCTTCGTGCAAGCTTTCGTCGGGCAAGCCGTCCCGAAGCTGGCCGACCCCCGGGCGTTTCTGGAGGCGACCGTGATGCAAGCCAGCCAGGCCATCGTCGATTTTGCCCACGCGCATCACCGCACCGAGCATCCCCGCACGACGGTCGTGGCTGCCGTGGTGCAGGACGGCGAGCTGACCGCGCTGCACAGCGGCGACTCGCGCCTGTACTGGGCGCGGGACGGGCGGTTGGTCGCGCGCACGCGCGACCACAGCTACCACGACAAGCCGGAGCTGTTCGCCACGCGGCCCGCCAGCGTGTCCCGCAGCGTGTTGTTCACCTGTCTGGGATCGGACACGCCGCCGCTGTACGATGTGCTGGGGCCGGTGGCGTTGCGGCATGGCGATCGCGTGCTGTTGTGCTCCGACGGGCTGTGGGCAGTGATGGACGACGACGACCTGGCCGCCGGCCTGTATGGGGTGCCGCTGGCCGATGCGGTGGCGCAGCTGTCCGAGCTGGCCGTGCGGCGGGGCGGGCGGCACGGTGACAACGTCTCGCTCATCGGGCTGGAGTGGCAGGCCGACGATGGATTTCCCTCCACTCAGGTGCTCGAGCCGGCGTGGCTGGCGCACGCGGCGGCTGCACCCGCCCCGCTGCCGGCTGAGGGATTGCCCGCTGCCGAGCTCGACGACGCCGAGATCGAGCGTACCATTGCCGAAATCAACGACGCCATCCGTCGCACCCGGCGCCAGACACCCCCGGCCCAGGTGCCGACGCGACCGGAGCGCAAGCGCCCCTCTTGAACTTCGACCCTTTCCATGACCGACGACACGTTTCTGACAGCCAGTGCCCAGCGCCGCCACGACGGCCGCGCCCCCGACGAATTGCGCCCGGTGCGCATCACCCGCGGCTACACCGTCCACGCCGAGGGATCGGTGTTGATCGAGTTCGGCCGCACGCGCGTGCTGTGCACGGCGTCGGTGGAAGAGCGCGTGCCGCCGCACAAAAAAGGCAGCGGCGAGGGCTGGGTGACGGCGGAGTACGGCATGCTGCCGCGCTCGACCCACACCCGCAGCGAGCGCGAGGCGGCGCGCGGCAAACAAAGCGGCCGCACGCAGGAGATCCAGCGCCTCATTGGCCGCTCGCTGCGTGCGGTATTCGACCTGGCGGCGTTGGGCGAGCGCACCCTGACGCTGGACTGCGACGTGCTGCAGGCCGATGGCGGCACGCGCACCGCCGCCATCACCGGCGCCTACGTGGCCGCGCACGATGCGGTGCAGCGCCTGCTGGCGGAAGGCAAGCTCGAGCGCAACCCGATCCGGCACCCGGTGGCGGCGGTGTCGGTGGGCATCGTGGACGGCGTGCCGGTGCTCGATCTGGACTACGTGGAGGACGCGGGCTGCGCGACCGACATGAACGTCGTCATGACCGGGGCCGGGCAGTATGTCGAGGTGCAGGGCACGGCCGAGGGCGAGCCTTTTGGCCGTGAGGCGTTGCAGCGTCTGCTCGAGCTGGCCGAGCGCGGCATCCAGCAACTCATCGCCCTGCAGCGTGCGGTGCTGGCGGGCGCCGAGGTGGGGTGAGGCGATGACCGCACCGGTCATACCGCGCCGTCTGGTGCTGGCGTCCAACAACGCGGGCAAGCTGGCGGAGTTGCAGGCCTTGTTCGCGCCGCTGGGGCTGGAGCTGGTCACGCAGGGCAGTCTGGGCATTCCCGAGGCGCCCGAGCCGCACCGCACGTTTCTAGAAAACGCGCTGGCCAAGGCGCGCCATGCGGCCGCGGCCAGCGGCCTGCCCGCGCTGGCCGACGACGCCGGCCTGTGCGTCGCGGCCTGGGGGGGGCGGCCGGGCGTCGACACCGCGCATTTCTGCACGCAGTTCGGCTACCCCAAGAGCGACGCCAACAACGTGCGCGCGCTGCTGGAGCAAATGCGTGGCGTGACCGACCGGCGCGCCGCCATGGTCAGTACCCTGGTGGCGCTGCGCCACGCGGACGACCCCGAGCCGCTGGTGGCCACGGGCCGGGTCGAGGGGGTGATCACCCACGAGCCAGTGGGTGAGGGCGGCTTCGGTTTCGATCCGGTCATGTTTCTGCCCACGTTCGGCTGCACCTTCGCCCAGCTGCCCACTGACGTCAAGAATGCGCACAGCCACCGCGGACGTGCTGCACGTGCGATGCTGGCGTTGATGCAGGAGCGCGCGTGGCCGCAGCCATGAGCCCGACGCCGGTCGCTGCCGAGGCGGTGCTGCAGTGGCAGCGCCCGGGTCAGCTCCGTCTGACGCACCTGCCGCCGCTGGCGCTGTACATCCATCTGCCGTGGTGCCTGCGCAAGTGTCCGTACTGCGACTTCAACTCGCACGAGTGGGGGGCGGCCAAGCACCAGCGCGGGCCGCTGCCTCAGCGCGACTATGTGCGCGCGCTGCTGGTCGATCTGGAGGCGAGCCTGCCGCAGGTGTGGGGGCGGCCGGTGGTCAGCGTCTTCATCGGCGGCGGCACGCCCAGCCTGTTCGACCCCGAGGTCATCGGCGAGCTGCTGTCGCAGGTGCGCGCGCGCCTGCCGCTGGAGCCGGATGCCGAGGTCACGCTGGAGGCCAACCCGGGTACGTTCGAGCGCGCGCGCTTCGCTGCCTTTCGCGCCGCTGGCGTGACGCGGCTGAGCATCGGGGTGCAAAGCTTCGACGACCGCTTTTTGCGCGCGCTCGGACGCGTGCATGACGCGGCGCAGGCCCGCGCGGCCGTCGAGGAGGCGGCGCGCCACTTCGAGACCTTCAACCTCGACCTGATGTACGCGCTGCCCGGGCAGACCTTGCCCGACCTGCAGCGCGACCTGGACGTGGCGTTGGCGGTGGCGCCGCCGCACCTGTCGGTCTATCACCTGACGATCGAGCGCAACACCGCGTTTGCGCACCAGCCGCCGGTGCTGCCGGACGACGACACGGCAGCGGCCATGCTGGACGCGATCACCGAGCGCACGGCGGCCGCCGGTCTGCAGCGCTACGAGGTCTCTGCCTATGCCCGGCGCGGGCATCGCTGTCGGCACAACCTCAACTACTGGCAGTTTGGCGACTACCTGGGCATCGGCGCCGGGGCGCACGGCAAACTCAGCTTTGCCGAGCGCATCATGCGCCAGGTGCGCTGGCGTGACCCGGCGCGCTATGTCGAGCAGGCGCTGGCGGGCCAGCCGGTGGCGCAGCAACACGAGGTCACGGCGCGCGACCTGCCCTTCGAATTCATGCTCAACGCGCTGCGCTTGCGCGACGGCTTTGCGCTGCGCACCTTTAGTGAACGCACGGGCTTGCCGATGAAGGCGGTATCGGCGACGATCGAACAGGCGCGCGAGCGCGGCTGGCTGGTCGTGCGTGACGACGGCTGGGTGGCACCCAGCGCGCTGGGGTTCGACTGGTTGAGCGATCTGCAGGCGCTGTTCCTGCCCGACTGACGGCCTCTCCCCGCAGTCGGGGCAGCCACGCGGCGGCGCTGCGCACTGGAGGGTGAACATGCTGGCCATCTACGGCACCTCGGGCCTGATGTACCGCGGCCCGATCGAAGATCTGCGGCGCGTGTTGCCCACGCTGCAGTCCGCGCGCGTGCGGGCGCTGTCGACGCCGGTGGACCGGCCTGATTTTGCCGACAGTGGCTATTCGTTGCTGGCGGAGCGGGCGCACGCGCGCGACGGTGCGGCGCCGCCCCTGCCGCGGCCCGCCGCCGCGGCCGTGCAGGCGTATGGCGAGGTGCAGCACCCCGCGCCGCAGCGCCACCCGCTGGAGCATGTGCGGGACGTGATGGCGGCGCAGACCGTCACGGTCGACGAGAGCATGACGGTGGCCGATGGCTGGCGCCGCCTGGCGGAGCAGGACGTGGGACAGGCCCCGGTGCTCGATGCGCAGGGGCGGCTGGTGGGCTTGTTTACCCGTGGCCAGCTGCTCAGCCCGGAGCGCCTGCCCCGCCCGGAGGACAGCGTCCTGGTCTGGCGCAGCTTTCTGGCGCAGCCTCTGGCGGCCATCATGATCACCCCGGTGCCCGCCGTCACCCCCGAAACCCCGCTGCGGCGCCTGGCGTTGGCGCTGCTGGTCACGGGATTGCCGGGGCTGCCGGTGGTCAGCGAGGCGGGCGGATTGATCGGCTTCGTCTCGCGCAGCGACGTGCTCAAGGCCGTGGTGCACGACCCGCCGCTCGACCTGTGGGCCGGGTGAGCGACAATAAGGCGTTGGCACCGGCACGCACGCGCGATGCCGCCATCCTCGTTTTCTTTTTCGTCACCCGTCTTGCCCAGCGGCCAGACCGCGCCCCAACCGTGAACGCGTCCGAATCTTCCTCCGCGAAAGCCACTTTGTCCGAACTCGACCAGCGCACCGGCGGCGCCTTCACCGCGCCCACCTCCGGCGAGCGTGCGGCCCGCCTGCGCGACTGGCTGGCGACCGACCCCTCGATCGAGGCGTTGTCCGAGGTCTACCGCGAACTCGCGGGGCGCGACAAAGGGGCGGCCAAGCTGGTGCGCGAGCGCCTCGACGAGCGGCGCCGCGCGCGTGCACAAGACGCCATTGCCGCCGAGTGGGCGGCCCGTGCCGAGGCCTTGCTGGCCGCGCCGCGCCTGAATCTGGCCGACGCCATGGCCTGGCAGCGCGACGCTGCCAAGGCCGGTGCGCCGCTGTCGCGCGAGCCGCTGGCGGGCCTGCGCCAGCGCCTGAGTGAACGCATGAAGGCGATCGAAGATTTACAAACCCGCATCCAGGTCGAACGCGAAGCGGCGGGGCTGCTCGTGCAGCGCATCGACCTGCTGTCGACCAAACCGGTGGCTGATGCGCAGGCCGCGCGCGACGCGCTGGCCCAAGACGTGCAGGACTGGCAGCAGCGCGCAGCGGCGTTGGTCGAGTCGCCCGGCTGGGCGGATCTTGATCCGCGCTACCCGGCCCAGCTCGACGGCGCACGCCAGCAGCTCGAGGCGGTGTGGCAAGCTTTCGATGCCGCGCTGGCGCAGGCGGTGGCGGCGCTGGCCGACGGCCAAGCGCCCCTGCCCGGCGTGCCGGTCTGGGCCGACGAGATTCGCGCCGCGCGCGGCGAGCCATCGCCCGCGCGCGAGGAAAGCGCTGTGCCCGTGCCGAAGGCGGTGCAGGCGTTGGCGCAGTCGGTGTTGCTGCCGGCCATCGAGGCGCTGGAGCGTGAGCTGGCCGAGGGCCACACCAAGGCGATGGGGCGCTACGCCGGTGAACTGCGCCATGCGGTCAAAGTGCACGGTCGCCATGCGGGCCCCGAGCTCGAGGCACGCGCCCAAGCGGCGTTGGCCAAGGCCAAAGAGTTGGAAGACTGGCAGCGCTGGCGCGCCGACCAGTTGCGCGAGGGGCTGCTGGCCCAGGCGCTGGCCCTGACCCAGGGGCCGGAGACCGAGCGCCCCACCGGGCGCAAGCTGCAGGAAACGATCCGGCAGCTGCGCGAGCAGTGGAAGCAAATCGACCAGGGGGGCACCTCGAACCACGCGCTGTGGAAGCGCTTCGACGAGGCATGCAACCAGGCGTATCAGGCGGTGGAGGCCTGGCGGCGCGAGCTCAAAGCGCAAAACGAAGCTGCGCGCCAGGCGCGCTTGGCCCTCATCGAGGAGGTCAAGGCTTGGACGGCCGCCCACGCCGACAGCGACGACTGGCGCGCGCAGCTGCGCGATTTGCATGCCTTTGCCGAACGCTGGCGCCAGGGCGGCCACGTGAGTGAAAAGACCTTTGCCGAGCTGCAGCCGCTGTGGAAAGCGGCGATGGCCGCGGCCCACGAGCGGATCGAGGCGGCGCAGGCCGACAGCGTGGCGCGGCGGCAGGCGCTCATTGCTGAGGCCCAGGCGCTGGCTGCCGAGCCGCGCCTGCGGCTCGATGCCGTCAAAGCGCTGCAGCAGCGCTGGCAGGAAGAGGCGCACCGCGTGCCCCTGGATCGCCGCAAGGAACAAAAGCTGTGGGAGGCATTCCGCCAGCCCATCGACGCCGCCTTTGCCCGCAAGAGCGCCGAGCGCGACAAGGCGCAGGCCGTCACCAGCCGGCTCGACGCCGCCGTGCTCGACGCGGCCCGGGCGCTGGAGGCAGCGTGCGCCAGCGACGACGCGCAGCAGATCCGCGCCGCCATGGCGGCCTTGCGCGCGGCCGCCGAGGGCGAAGGGGTGGCCGACGAGGACCCGGTGAGCGCGGCGGCTGCCCCGGCCGAGTCGGCGCCGGATGCCAGTGCCGCCACGCCCGAAGCGGCGGGTGCCGGGCCACGGCCCGTGGTCGCGCGCCGGGGTGACGATCGCCCCGGTGCTGCCCCGGTGGCGGCGCGCAGTGGGCCCGCAGACAAGGGCGCGTCGCTGCGCGCGCAGCGGCCGCCGCGCCCTGCGCGCAGCGATGTGGCGCCACGCCCGCGTTTGGGGGATGCGGCGTTTCGAGCCCAGCGGCAGGCCCTCGAGCAGGCAGAGGCAAAGCTGCGCCAGTTGGCCGCCCGTACCCAGGGCGAGGCGTTGTCGGCGCTGCTGGCCGCCTGGGCGACGCGCGACCCGGCCCGCATACCCGCGGCGCAGCAGTTGGGCGGGCGCCAGGCCGCGGCGGCGCGCAGCGCCTGGGTGCAAGCCTTGCAGCGCCCCCCCGCCGATGCGGCCCAGGCGATGCAGGCCTTGCTGCGGCTGGAGATCGCGGCCGAGGTGCCGACCCCAGCCGAGCACCTGGACGCCCGGCGCCAATTGCAGTTGCAGCTGCTGACGCGCCGACACGAGCCCGGCCCCGCCGAGACCTGGACGCAGGACGTGGCGCAGGTGCTGGCCAGTGCGCACGACCCGGCGGCCGAGCGGCGTCTGCAGGCCGCGCTCAGGGTGTTGCTGCGCCGCTGACGCTGCGGTCACCCAACCCGCCCGCGCCCGTGCCCGTGGTCGCATCGGGTGGGCGGCCGAAAAACGCATCGAACAGCTCGACCAGCCGCGGATGCTCGGCTGCCAGCCGTTCGCGCGCCACGCAATACGCCTCGCACGCGACGGCAAAGAACTCCGCCGGTGACTCGGCGCCATACGCGTCCAGCCAGGGGGCTGGGCCGCCGAAGCGCTCGTGCAGGGCCACGCGCTCGCGGTGCACCGCCAGCGCCTCGTGCAGCACGTCGTGCCAATGGCGCCGCGCCTGCGCGTCGGACAGCCCCAAAAAACCGGGCGGCAGCAGCGGGCAACCATCAGCGGGCTGGCCCAGTGGTTTGCCGTGCAGATCGATCGCGTGCGCGAATTCGTGGATCACCAAGTTGTGGCCGACTCCCGGCGCGGTGGGGCTGGCGCCCTGCACGCGCGGCCACGCCAGCACGATGGGGCCACCCTGCATGGCCTCGCCGGCCAGTTCTTCTTCGTAAATGTGTTCCACACCCGCGTCGTCGCGCACGCGGCGGGGGGCCACCACCTCGTCCGGGTGCAAGACGATACCGACGAAATCGTCGTACCACGCCAGCGCCGCCAGCCCGCGGTGGCGCAGCGGCAGGCACGCCTGCGCGGCCACCAGCAGCGCCATGCGATCGTCGACGACCAGCCCGTGTGCGCCGCTGAACTCTTTGCGCGCCAAAAAGGCGGCGCACAGGTCGCGCAGGCGTGCGCGCTCGTTGGCGTCGAGCGCCTGCAGCGGCGGCAATGCCGCCACCACGGGGTTCCACAAGGCGTCCGGGATGGCGCTGCCGTCGCCGCGCTGGGCACGCCGACGGCGCTGCCAGCGCTGCAGCCAGCGCCGCCATGTGCGGGCGAGCCGCCGCAGTCCACGCATCCAATCCGGGTCTGGTGTGGGGGCGGTGACGCTCATGGGGCCAGGGCGTCGGGCAGGGCGCGCGCCTGCCAGCCGCCCTGCGCATCCAGGCTGAGCACCTGCAGTCGCGCCGGGTGGGCTGCCGCGTCCCAGTCGCTGAGCACCAAGCGCCAGGCGCCGCCCGGCAGGCGGTGCGCGCCAGGGCGGTGGGTGTGTCCATGGATCAGCCCCGCCGCGCCCGCGTCGGCCACGGCGCGCGCGGCCGTGGCGGCATCGACGTCGGTGGGCGGGCGTCCGCTGGCCCGTTGCCGGGCCTGGTGCGCTTGGCTGCGTTCGCGCAGGGCGCGGGCCTGCTGCAGCCGCTGCGGCAGGGGTTGTGCCAAAAACGCCGCCTGCCAAGGCGCGGCGCGCACCTCGGCGCGAAACGCCTGATAGTCGCCGTCGTCCAGGCACCAGGCGTCGCCGTGGCTGAGCAGCCAACGCACGCCGCCCCACTCGAGCCGGGTCGGGTCGGCCAGCCGCTCGACACCCGTGGCGGCGGCAAAGGCGGCACCCAACAAGAAGTCACGGTTGCCGTGCATCACGTACACGGGCCGCCGACGCGCCAGGGCGCCGATCGCGCCCGCCTGCGCCTGTGCGAAGGCGATCTCGGGGTCGAGGGCCGGGTCGGCCGTCAGCACGTCGTCGCCCACCCATACCTCGAACAGGTCACCCAGAATCAGCAGCGCATCGAACGGGGCGGCAGCCAGGTACGACAACCAAGCGCGTGCGGTTGCTGGGTCTTGGGCGTGCAAGTGCACATCCGACACGCAGTCGACGCGGCGCCAAGTGGTCGGCGCATCGATGCGGTCGCGCAGCGTGGGGCCGTCCATGGCAGGCGCCGGTGCGCCGTCAGGGGTTGACGACAACGGCCTTGGTGATCACCACGTCTTGCAGCGGCACGTCGTCGTGGAAGCCCCGGCGTCCGGTGGCCACCTTGCGGATGGCGTCGACCACCTCGGTGCCGGATTTGACCTTGCCGAACACCGCGTAGCCCCAGCCCTGCAGGGTGGGGGCGGTGTGGTTCAAAAACCCGTTGTCGGCAACATTGATGAAAAACTGCGCCGTGGCCGAGTGCGGGGCTTGCGTGCGCGCCATCGCGATCGTGTAGCGGTCGTTTTTCAGGCCGTTGGTGGCTTCGTTTTCGATCGGCGCGCGCGTGGGCTTTTGCTTCATGCCCGGCTCAAAGCCGCCGCCCTGGATCATGAAGCCATCGATGACGCGGTGAAAGATCGTGCCGTCGTAATGCCCGTCGCGCACGTATTGCAAAAAGTTTTCGACCGTCTTGGGCGCCTTGGCGGCGTCGAGTTCGAGCGTGATGACGCCGTGGCCGGCGATGTGGAGTTCGACTTGGGGGTTCATGGAACGGGCTCCGGTGGAGGAGGGGCTTTTCGCCCCGGACGGGGTGGGCGCGGCTTGGGCGCGCGCGGCGGTCCAGCCCACGGCGGCGCCGCAGGCCAGCAGGCCCAGCAGGGCGCGGCGGTGCACGGGTGGTGTCGGACGATGCATGGCAAGCAAAGCGGTCGAGGGTCAACGAGTGGCCGGGACAGGCGGCTGCAGCAGCGAGCGCAGCGCCTGCGCGCGCTCGCGCAACTCGGGCATGTCGGGTTGTAGCGCCAGCGCGCGCTGCCAGTGGCCCAGCGCCAGCCGGGCGTATACGTCGCCCAGGTTGCGGTGGGCCGTGGCGTAGTCGGGGTTGGCGCGAATGGCGTCTTCGAGCGCTGCGCGTGCCTCGGCCAGCCGACCGTGCGCCGCGTGCAACACCGCCAGGTTGTTGTGCGGTTCGGGCAGTTCGGGGTAGGCCTGGATCAGCGCTTCGTACACCTGGCGCGCCGCGTCGACGTCGCCCTGGCCGGCCAGCACCACGCCCAGCAGCAGGCGGGCCTGCGGGTCGCCGGGATGATCCTGCAGCCACTGCTGCAGGCGCTGCTGCGCCAGCGGCCAGGACTGGGTGGCGATGAGGCGCTGGACGTCGGCGTACGGCGCGGCCGGTGATGCGGATTGCGCCAGCGCAGGCGACAACACGCCCAGTGCCAGACTCAGCAGCGCGAGCGCACCCAGGCGTGGCACACGCGGCCGGCGGGGGGGCCGCTGGGTGGTGGGGGAGGGGGGATGAATCAACTCGGGCATCGGTGCACAATACGCGCCTTTGCACTGATTGTAGCCCGCGGGTTCATGACTCGCTGGGCCCCGTTTTGCCATGACCCTGCGCATATACAACTCGCTCACGCGCCGGCTCGATCCGCTCGTGCCGCTGGAGCCCGGCCACGTTCGCATGTACGTCTGCGGCATGACCGTCTACGATCTCTGTCACCTGGGGCACGCGCGCTCTATGGTGGCATTCGACGTCGTGCAGCGCTGGCTCAAGGCCAGCGGCTATCGCGTGACCTACGTGCGCAATATCACCGATATCGACGACAAGATCATCGCCCGCGCGCTGCAAAACGGCGAAACCATCCGCAGCCTGACCGACCGCATGGTGGCGGCCCTGCACGCCGACGCCGACACGCTGGGCATCGAGCGTCCCACGTTCGAGCCGCGGGCCACCGAATTCGTGCCCCAGATGGTGGGCCTGATCGAGCGGCTGGAGGCCAAGGGCCTGGCCTACCGCAGCGACAACGGCGACGTCAACTACGCGGTGCGGGCCTTCCCCGGCTATGGCAAGTTGTCGGGCAAGTCGATCGACGAGCTGCGTGCGGGCGAGCGCGTGGCGGTGGGCGACGGCAAGCGCGATCCGCTCGACTTCGTGCTGTGGAAGGCCGCCAAGCCCGAGGAGCCCGATGAGGCCAAATGGGACAGCCCCTACGGCCTGGGGCGGCCGGGCTGGCACATCGAGTGCTCGGCCATGAGCTGCGAGATGCTGGGCGAGAGCTTCGACATCCACGGCGGCGGCGCCGACCTGCAGTTTCCCCACCACGAAAACGAAATCGCCCAGAGCGAAGGCGCCACCGGCAAGCCGCTGGCCCAGATCTGGATGCACAACGGCTTCGTGCGTGTGGACAACGAGAAGATGTCCAAGAGCCTGGGCAACTTTTTCACCATCCGCGAGGTGCTGCAGAAGTTCGACGCCGAGACGGTGCGCTTTTTCATCGTGCGCGCGCACTACCGCAGCCCGCTCAACTACAGCGACCAGCACCTCGAAGACGCGCGTGCGGCGCTCAAGCGGCTCTACACCGCGCTGGCCGCCGTGCCACCGCAGACGGTCACCATCGACTGGGCGGAGCCGCATGCGGCACGCTTCAAGGCCGCGATGGACGAGGACTTTGGCACGCCCGAGGCACTGGCGGTGTTGTTCGACCTGGCGGCCGAGGTCAACCGCACGCGCGACGCCGCCGCCAGCGGCCTGCTGCGCGCGCTGGGCGGCACCCTCGGACTGCTGCAGCAGGATCCGCAGGCGTTTCTGCGCGCTGGTGCCGGACTGGACGAAGCGGCGATCGCCCAGCGCATTGCCGAGCGGGCAGCTGCCAAAGCGGCGCGTGACTTCGCCACCGCGGACCGCATCCGGGCCGAGCTGGCCGCGCAAGGCATCGTGCTCAAGGACGGTCCGCAAGGCACGACCTGGGAGCGCGCGTGACTGCCGCCGCCGGACAACGTCGCGGGGCCGCGCTGGACCGGGATCCCCCGGCGGCAGGCGGTGTCGTGCCCCCCTACTGGGGCGAGGCGTGCACGCACCTGGTCGGTCGCGACCGCGTCATGGCGCGCCTGATCCCGCAGTTTGCCGGCGCTTGCCTGCAGTCGCGCGGCGATCCGTTCGGTACGCTCGCGCGCAGCGTTGTGGGCCAGCAGATCTCGGTCAAAGCCGCGCAGTCGGTGTGGGAGCGGCTGCTGGCCTGCGTGGGTGACTGCACGCCGCATGCGGTGCTGGCGTGCCCCGACGACACGCTGCGCGCCGCGGGGCTGAGCGCGCGCAAGGTCGAGTATCTGCATGACCTCGCGCGCCACTTTGCCGAGGGCCGGATCGACCCGGCGGCGTGGCACGCCATGGACGACGAGGCCATCATCCGTGAGCTGGTGGCGATTCGCGGCGTCGGTCGCTGGACGGCGGAGATGTTTCTCATCTTCCACCTGATGCGGCCGGACGTGTTGCCGCTGGACGACGTGGGTTTGCTGCGCGGCATCAGCCAATGCTATTTTTCGGGCGAGCCCGTCAGCCGCAGCGACGCGCGTGAGGTGGCGGCCGCCTGGGCCCCGTACCGCAGCGTGGCGACTTGGTATATTTGGCGCTCGCTGGACCCGGTGCCGGTGGCGTACTAAAACCCCAACCCCCCGGACCGGTGGTGGGTGTGCCCCCGAGTCGGTGACACTAGGGCCGCGAGCGCCCGTGGAGAGACACCTTGGCCAAACGCAATTTTCTGGATTTCGAGCAGCCGATCGCGGAACTCGAAGCCAAGATCGAAGAGCTGCGCTATGTGCAGACCGAGTCGGCGGTCGATATCTCGGAAGAGATCGAGCGCCTGAGCCAAAAGAGCCTGCAGCTCACCAAAGACATCTACAGCAAGCTCACCCCGTGGCAGGTGACCAAGATTGCGCGCCACAGCGACCGGCCGTACACGCTGGACTATGTGCGCGAAATCTTCACCCACTGGACGGAGCTGCACGGTGACCGCCACTTTGCCGACGACCTCAGCATCGTCGCGGGTCTGGCGCGCTTTCAGGGGCAACCCTGTGTGGTCATCGGCCACCAAAAGGGCCGCGACACCAAGGAGCGCGCGCTGCGCAACTTCGGCATGAGCAAGCCCGAGGGCTACCGCAAGGCGCTGCGCGTCATGAAGCTGGCCGAAAAGTTCCGCCTGCCGGTGTTTACCTTCGTCGACACGCCGGGCGCGTATCCCGGCATCGACGCCGAGGAGCGCAACCAGTCCGAGGCCATCGGCCGCAACATCTACGAGATGGCGCAGCTCGAGGTGCCCATCATCAGCACCATCATCGGCGAGGGCGGCTCGGGCGGGGCGCTCGCGATCGCCGTGGCCGATCAGGTGCTGATGCTGCAGTACGCCGTGTACTCCGTCATCAGCCCCGAGGGTTGTGCCTCCATCTTGTGGAAGACCGCCGACAAGGCCCCAGAAGCCGCCGAAGCGCTAGGGCTGACCGCGCACCGACTCAAGGCGCTGGGCCTGATCGACAAAATCGTCAACGAACCCGTCGGCGGGGCGCACCGCGACCCGCAGCAGATGGCGGCCATGCTCAAGCGGGCGCTGGCCGAGGCGCTGCGGCAGGTGGCCGACCTGGATCCGGCCGAGTTGATCGCGCGCCGCCATGCCCGGCTCAACGCCTACGGGCGCTTTACCGACACCAAGGCCGCCCGCGCCTGACGCCGCGGCACGGGCGTTGGCCGACTGGGCGCTGCGCCACCCGGACCTCGACCGGGGGGACGCGCCGTTGCTGGTCGCTTTCAGCGGTGGGGCCGATTCCACCGCCCTGTTGTTGGCGGCGCTGGCGCGCTGGGGGACGCGGGTGGTGGCGGTGCATGTACACCACGGCCTGCAGGCGGCGGCCGATGCCTTTGCCGCGCACACCGAGCAGTGTTGTGCCGCCTGGGGCGTGGCGTGGCAGGGCGTGCGGGTGCAAGTGGCCCTGCCCCCGGGCCGCAGTCCCGAGGAGGCGGCCCGTGCCGCCCGCTACGCGGTGCTGGCCCAGGTGGCGCGTGGGCGCCGCGCGGCAGCAGTGCTGCTGGGACATCACGCGCTGGACCAGATCGAGACCGTGCTGCTGGCGCTGACGCGCGGTGCGGGTTTGCCGGGGCTCGCGGCCATGCCCGAGCGTGTGGAGCGCGATGGCGTTACATGGGCGCGCCCGCTGCTGACCGCCGACGGGCGCGAGCTGCGCGCCCAGCTGGCGGCGGCGCGCGTGCCGTGGGTCGAGGACCCGACCAACGCCGACCCCCATCCCACCCGCAACCGCTTGCGGCAGCAGGTGCTGCCGGCGCTGCTGCAAGCCTTTCCGCAGGTGACGCAGACCGTGGCCCGCAGCGCCCGCCATGCCGCCAGCGCGCAGGCGCTGCTGCAAACACTGGCCCAAGAAGACCTGGCCCGCATCGGCGTGCCCCCAGCGCTGCCCGTTTTGCGTGCCCTGTCGCCGCCGCGCTTGATCAACGCGCTGCGCCTGTGGCTGCGCGAGGCGCACGGTGCGCAGGCCAGCGATGCCCAGTGGCAGGCGCTGGCGCGGCAGATCGCTGCTGCGCGCACGCGCGCGCAGCGCATCGAGCTACGTCTGGGGCCTGGACGCATCCGCCGCTGTGGCGACACCCTGCAGTGGCAGCCCGATGCGGCTAGCGCCGCCACCACCACAACAGCAGCGACAGCAGCCCCGACACCAGCAGACTCGTGCCCAGGGGAAAGTAAAAACTGAAGCCCTCGCGTTCGATGGCGATATCGCCGGGCAGTCGCCCCCAGGGCAGTTTGGACAGCCATGGCCACAGCAGACCCGCCAGCAGCAGCAGGGCACCGGTTGCGATCAGAAAGCGTTGCATGGCCACCTATAATGCCAAGGTTTGCCCGCATCCGCGCGGGCCCCTTCATCAGACGATTCCATGGCACTGATCGTTCACAAGTACGGTGGCACCAGCATGGGTTCCACCGAGCGCATCCGCAACGTCGCCAAGCGGGTGGCCAAATGGGTGCGCGCCGGCCACCAGATGGTCGTGGTGCCCAGCGCGATGAGCGGCGAGACCAACCGCCTGCTCGGCTTGGCCAAAGAAGTGGCGCCAGAAAAACCGGGTACCGCCTACTACCGCGAGCTCGACCAGCTCGCCGCCACGGGCGAGCAAGTGTCGGTGGGGCTGCTCGCCATCGCCTTGCAGGCCGAAGGCATCGACGCCATCTCGTACTGTGGCTGGCAGGTGCCCATCCGCACCAACAGTGCCTACACCAAGGCCCGCATCGAAGCCATCGACGACCAGCGCATCCGCGCCGACCTGGCCGCGGGCAAGGTCGTCATCATCACCGGCTTTCAGGGCGTGGATGCGGGCGGCAATATCACGACGCTGGGCCGGGGCGGCTCCGATACCTCCGCCGTGGCGGTGGCAGCGGCCATCAAGGCTGACGAGTGCCTGATCTACACCGACGTGGACGGCGTCTACACCACCGACCCGCGCGTCGTGCCCGAAGCGCGGCGCCTTGAGCGCATCAGCTTCGAGGAAATGCTGGAGATGGCCAGCATGGGCTCCAAAGTGCTGCAAATCCGCTCCGTGGAGTTTGCCGGCAAGTACCGCGTGCCCATCCGCGTGCTCTCCAGCTTCACCCCCTGGGACATTCCCATCGACGAAGAGGCCCGCAGCGGCACCCTGATCACTTTCGAGGAAGGCGAATCCATGGAACAAGCCGTCGTCTCCGGCATCGCATTCAACCGTGACGAGGCCAAGGTCTCGGTGCTGGGCGTGCCCGACAAACCCGGCATCGCGGCCCAGATCCTGGGCGCGGTGGCCGATGCCAACATCGACGTCGACGTCATCATCCAAAACGTCGGCAAGGACGGGCGCACCGACTTCAGCTTCACCGTGCACCGCAACGACTTGGCGCGCGCGCTGGACGTGCTAAAAGGCCAGGTGGTGCCCGCGCTCGGCGCCACCGACGTGGTCGGTGACGCGCGCATCTGCAAGGTCAGCGTGGTGGGCATCGGCATGCGCAGCCATGTCGGCGTGGCCAGCCGCATGTTCCGCTGCTTGGCGGCCGAGGGCATCAACATCCAAATGATCTCCACGTCGGAGATCAAGATCTCGGTCGTCATCGACGAGAAATACATGGAGCTGGCCGTGCGCGCACTGCACCGCGAGTTCGACCTCGATCAGCCCGAGGACACGCTGCAAGGGGCCTGATTTTGCACACGCCGCCGCGCAGACGCCTCGACTTGGGGCATAATGGCGGTTCTTCGGAGTGATGACCGAGAGGCCGAAGGTGCTCCCCTGCTAAGGGAGTATGCGGGCCAAAACCCGCATCGAGGGTTCGAATCCCTCTCACTCCGCCAGCATTCTGGCTGGTCCTGCAGACGAAAAACCCGACCCTAGCCGGTCGGGTTTCGTTTTTTGGCGCTCGGGAGGTGACGATGCAACCCGTATTTTCTATCGACGGCGGCCACCCCAGCGCCGCCGCACCGGTGCTCGCGGTGCTGGGCATGGGCGGCACGATCGCGGGGCGAGCGGCCTCGCCGCACGACGTGGTGGGCTACCAGGCCGGGGTGGTACCGGTGGCCGATCTGGTGGCGGGGATGGCGCCGCCCGTGGGCTGGCGGGTGCAGGCGCAGCAGGTGGCCAACGTCGACAGCAAGGACATGACGGTGGCGCTGTGGCAGGCGCTGTTGGGCGCGGTGCACGCGCAGCTGCAGCAGCCCGAGGTGGGGGCCATCGTCGTCACGCACGGCACCGACACCCTAGAGGAGACGGCTTGGCTGCTGCAAACGGTGCTGCAGCCGGCGCGGCCGGTGGTGCTGGTTGGCGCCATGCGGCCCGCGTCGGCACTGGCGCCCGATGGCCCGCAAAACCTGGCCGATGCGCTGACACTGGCCGTCGATGGCCGCCTGCGCGCCGCCGGTGGCGTGTGGGTGACGCTGGCCGGGCGCGTCTTTGCGGCGCGCACGGTGACCAAAGTGCACCCCACCCGCGCCGATGCGTTTGGCGGTGGCGATGCGGGCCCCGCCGCTTGGGTGGAGGCGGGGCGCGTGCGCTGGGTGGCGCCGCCTGCACCGCTGGCAGGTGAGGCGGCTGATCCGCGGCAGGCCGCACGGATGCAGGCCGTGCTGGCCGCACCACGCTGGCCACGGGTGGAGTGGCTGGCCAGCCATGGCGGCGCGGATGGGGCGCTGGTGCGCGCCTTGCTACGTCAGCGCCGCGAGGCGATGGCGGGGCGCGATGCCGACGATGCGCTGGCCGGGCTGGTGGTCGCGGGAACGGGCAACGGATCGTTGCACGAGCAGCTGGCGGCCGCGCTGGCCCAGGCGCAGGACGAGGGCGTTGCGGTATGGGTGACGACGCGCTGCCCCCAGGGTGAAGTTGTGCCGGGTGAGGGCGGCCGCGCCGAGCGGCGTTTCGCCGTCACCGATTTGCCGCCGCCCAAGGCGCGCGTGTCGCTGTCGCTGCAGCTGTTGTGGCAGGCGGCGGGCCTGGCGTGAGGGTGCGGGCCCGCCGGACCGCCGCGTTTCTCAGTCGGCCAGCGCGGCAAAGACGCGCTGCGTGATCTCCTCGACCGTGCCCAGCCCGCTGATCGCGCGGTATTTGGGGGCGTGGGCCGGATCTTTCTCGGCCCATTGGCGGTAGTAGTCCACCAGCGGACGGGTTTGCTGCGCGTAGACGTCTAGCCGCTTGCGCACGGTTTCTTCCCGGTCGTCGTCGCGCAGGATCAGGTCCTCGCCCGTCACGTCGTCCTTGCCGTCGACCTTTGGGGGGTTGTATTTGATGTGGTACGTGCGACCCGACGCGGGGTGCACGCGCCGCCCGCTCATGCGCTCGATGATGGCGTCAAACGGCACGTCGATCTCGAGCACGTAGTCGATGCGCACGCCCGCCTGGCGCATGGCCTCGGCCTGGGGGATGGTGCGCGGGAAGCCGTCGAACAAAAAGCCGTTGGCGCAGTCCGGCTGGGCGATGCGTTCCTTGACCAGACCGATGATGATGTCGTCGCTGACCAGGCCGCCAGCGTCCATCACCTTCTTGGCTTCGATGCCTAAGGGGGTGCCCGCCTTGACCGCCGCGCGCAGCATGTCGCCGGTGGAAATCTGCGGAATGCCATATTTTTGGCAGATGAACGCGGCCTGCGTGCCTTTGCCAGCACCCGGAGCGCCCAACAGAATCAGTCTCATGGGTTTCCTTTACTCGTCGCGATCGTGTCATGGGGCCGCAACGCCGCGGAGTCTCCTCGTTGGGCCGACGGCGGCGGCTGGCACGGGGCCAGCGCCCAAGAATAGCATGCACATCCCGACACAGGCTTACAGGGGGTGCGATACCGTGCGGGGTTGTCCTCAGGTGTGGTCGCGCTGCCATAGAGCGCGCACGCGCGCCAGGTCCTCCGGCGTATCGACGCCGGGGCCGGGCGCGCGGTCGCTCACCGTCACCGCGATGCGCTCGCCGTGCCACAGCACGCGCAGCTGCTCCAGGGACTCGCAGCGCTCCAGCGGCGCGGGCGGCAGCGACGGAAAGCGCCGCAGAAAACCGGCCCGGTACGCGTAGAGCCCGATGTGGCGCAGGGGCCGGGCGTCGGTCGGCCAATCGTCGAGGGACAGCACGGTGTCGTGGCGCGGGGCATCGCGCCACCACGGCAGCGGCGCGCGGCTGAACAGCAGCGCGGTGTGTTGCCGGTCCAGCACCACCTTGACGACGTTGGGATTGAACAGCTCCTGCGCCGTGGCGATGGGGTGGGCGGCCGTGCCCATGACGCAATCGGGCCGCGCGCGCAGTACGTGCGCGACGTCACGAATCAGCGCCGGGTCGATCAGGGGCTCGTCGCCCTGCACGTTGACCACCAGTGCGTCGTCCGGCAAGCCCAGCTGCTGCACGGCCTCGGCCAGCCGATCGCTGCCGCTGGGGTGGTCGGCGCGGGTCAGCAGCGCCGCGATGCCGGCGTCCTGGCAGACGCGCGCGATCTCGGTGTCGTCCGTGGCCACGGTGCACGACAGCGCCCCGCTGGCCTGCGCACGCTGGGCCACGCGCACGACCATGGGCGCGCCGCCGATGTCGGCCAATGGCTTGTCTGGCAGCCGCGTCGAGGCGCGGCGCGCGGGAATGATGACGTGAAACCCGTCGTGCATGGCCCGGCACCCTCAGCCGACGGCGGGTCGTGGCGGGGCCAGCCGGTCGAGTTCGGCCTCGTCCAGCGCGCGGGCCTCGTTTTCGAGCATGATGGGGATGCCGTCGCGGATGGGGTAGGCCAGTCGTGCGCCGCGCGAGACCAGTTCCTGGGTTTCGCGCACATAGACCAACGGTCCCTTCGTGACCGGGCAGACCAGCAGTTCGAGCAGCTTGGGATCCATGGCGGGCATCATAGCGCGCCACGGTCGGCTGCGCGAGCGCGGCGCCAGGCCTGGAGGTGACGGTCGATGGCGGCGTACCACGCGGGCTCGGGCGTCAGCACCAGCGGCACCTGCCACAGCGTTACCCCATCGGGCAGCGGCTGGCCGTGCAGCTTGACGGCATCCTTTTCGGTGCACAGCCAATGCCGGGGGGCACCGGCCGTGGTGGCTGCGGCCTGCAGTGCGGCACCCAGCGCGGCTGCCGGGGCGTGATCGGGCAGCGCCAGTGTGTGCACCAGCGTCAGCCCCCGCGCGCGCAGCATGGCAAAAAACGCGTTCGGCCGCGCGATGCCTGCCAGGGCACCCAGCGGGGTGCGCGCGGCGGCCCAGTCGGCCAAGGGCTGCGAGGCACGGAGGGGAGGCTCGTCAGGAGCGGGGACGGGCAGCGCCGCATCGGCCAGGGCGCGCGTGGCTCGGTATTCGGGGTATGGGTGCGGCCGGGGCGGCGCGCTTGGCTTGCCGGTGCGCAGCACCAGCGCCGGCCCGCCGCCCCAGACGGGCGCGGGCCAGGGCTCGCGCAAGGGACCGGCGGGCAGCAGCCAGCCGTTGCCGACATCGCGCTCGTCGAACACGATGATCGACAGATCGCGCGCCAGCGCCCAGTGTTGCAGGCCGTCATCGCTGACCACGATGTCCACCGTCGGGTGGCGTTGCAGCAGCGCACGCACGGCGGCCGGTCGCTCGTAACCCACGGCCAACGGTGCGCCGGTGCGGCGCACAATCAGCGCCGGCTCGTCGCCGAGCCGTGCGGGGTCGCCCGTGGCGTCGTCGCAGACGCGCACGGCCGCGCGATCCGTGCGCCCGTGGCCGCGCGAGACGACGCCGGGCCGCCAGCCCGCGGCTTGCAGGTGCTGGACGAGGGCGATCACCGTTGGCGTCTTGCCCGCCCCCCCGGCCACCACGTTGCCCACCACCACCACCGGGACCGGCAGCGGGGCGGGCCAGCGCCAGCCAAGCTGCCAGGGCAGGGCGCGCAGGGCCAGCGCACCGCGGTAGAGCAGGGCCAGGGGCAACAGGCCAACGGCCAGCGGACCGCGCCCGTTCCAGGTGGCGCTCAGGTCCGGCAGCGCCATCAGCGCCCCTGGCTGCGCTGGGTGGCAAAGGTGATTTGCACCAGGCCCACTTGGCGCGCCGCGTCCATGACGTTGATGACCGACTGGTGGCTGGCGGCGGCGTCGGCCTGGATGACCAAAATGGGATCGCTGCCTGGTTGGCCGATCGGCCGCGCGGCGCGCAGCGCCTCAATGAGCGCGTCCACGCCGTGTTGTTCCAGCACGCGGTTGGCGACCGCATAGCGTCCGTCAGGGCCCACCATCACCACGATTTCTGCAGGTGCCCGCGGCGGCTGCTCGTCGCTGGCCACGGGCAGATTCACCTGCAGCGCCGTGGCTTGGCTGAACGTGGTGGTGAGCATCAGAAAGATCAGCACCACCAACAGGATGTCGATGAACGGGATCAGGTTGATCTCGGGTTCTTCGCGGTCGCCGTGTCGAAAGTTCATGCACGCCTCGCTGGGGAGTCGAGAGTCAGCGGCGCAGTGTCAGCAGGTGGTGTAAAAACGCCTCGGCCGCCACCTCCAGCTGCAGCAAAAAACCGTCCACCCGCGCGCGGTAGTAGCGCCAGAAAATGAGCGCTGGAATCGCGATCATCAGCCCGAACGCGGTGTTATATAACGCCACCGAGATACCGTGTGCCAGTTGTGCGGGGTTGCCGCCGCCGGGCATCAGTCCGCCCGGCCCGGCCTGCGAGCCAAAGATCTCGATCATGCCGATGACCGTGCCCAACAGTCCGAGCAAGGGAGCGGCCGACGCGACGGTGGCCAGCGCCCCCAGGTAGCGCTGCAACTGCGCGGCCGCCAAGCGTCCCGCGGATTCGAGCGCGCTGCGCAGCTCGGCTTCGGTGGCACGCGGGTTGGCGTGCAGGGCGCGCAGTCCGCTGGCCAGCACCGAGCCCAGCACCGAGTTGTCGGCCAGCTGTTCCACGACGGCAGGCGGCGGCACGCCGTGGCGGCTCGCCTGCACGGCCTCGTCCAGCAGCCGCGGCGGCACGATGCGCGTGGTGCGCAGGCTCCACGCGCGCTCGATGACGAGGGCCAGTCCGAGGACCGAGCACACGATCAGCGTCCAGATGGGCCAGCCGGCGGCCTGTATGATCGACAGCAAGGGCAATCTCCTGTGCAGCGGTGCGATCCGCGCATTATCGGGCACCGAGTCGGTCACTGGCCCCGCGCGGCCCGCCACCGGTATCGGGCCACCTACGGGACCATCTTCGCATCGATCATGCATGACCTTTCCTGGCCTGCGACGGCTGACGAACCCACTTGGTCGGTTGGTGCCTTGGTGACCGCGGTCGGCGACGCGTTGCGTGCGCGCTTCAACCCCGTGCGCGTGCGCGGTGAGGTCAGCGGCTACCTGCGCGCGGGCAGCGGGCATGCCTACTTCACGCTCAAGGACGCGCAGGGGCAACTGCGCTGTGCATTCTTTCGCCGCGCCGCCGAGGCCAGCGCGGTGGCGCTGCGCGACGGCCTCCAGGTGGAAGTGCTTGGCCGCCTCGACGTTTATGCCGCGCGCGGCGATTTGCAGCTCATCGTCGAGCGCGTGCGGCTTGCAGGCCAAGGTCAGCTCTACGAGCAGTTTTTGCGCCTGAAGGCGCAATTGCAGGCCGAAGGGTGGTTCGATGGGGCGCGCAAGCGCGCGCTGCCTGCGTGGCCGTCGAGTATCGGCGTCGTCACCTCGCTGGATGCGGCGGCGTTGCGCGACGTGGCCACCACTCTCGCGCGCCGGGCCCCGTACCTGCCGGTTCGGCTCTACCCCTCGGCGGTGCAGGGGGCGGATGCGCCCGCGCAACTGTGCGCGGCGTTGCGGCGGGCGTATCAGGATCACGAGACCCACGGCCAGCCCGCGGTGCTGTTGCTCGTGCGGGGTGGGGGCTCGCTGGAAGACCTGTGGGCCTTCAACGACCCGGACGTGGTGCGCACCGTCGCGCAGGCACCCATGCCCGTGATCTGTGGGGTTGGGCACGAGACGGATTTTACGCTGGCTGAGTTTGCGGCCGATGTGCGCGCCCCCACGCCGACGGCGGCCGCCGAGCTGTGCGCACCGGACCGGCAGACCCTGCTCGACGGCCTGCAGCGGCAGGCGGAGCGGCTGCGCAGCGCTGTCTGGCGCCGACTCGACGGCCACGCTCAGCACCTGGACCGACTGGCGCAGCGCCTGGGGCGCCCTTCGGCGCTCACGGCCCGCGAGCGCGCGCGCGTGCAGGCGCTCGAACATCGCTTGCAGCGCGCGCTGGTCATGGGCATCGACCGCCGGCGCCAACACGGGCTGCGGCTGGAGCAGGGTTGGCATTCGGCCGTCAGTCGCACGCTGGAGCGCCACCGGCTGCGGCTGGCGCGCTGGCAGGCGCAGCTGGCGCTGCTCGATCCGCACCGGGTATTGGAGCGCGGCTATGCCTTGGTCACCGATGAAGTTGGCCGCGTCGTCACCTCGACAGCGCAGGTCCACGAGGGGGCACCGCTGCGCGTGGCCCTCTCGCAGGGGCGACTGCAGGTGCGCGTGACGGGCGTGGAGCCATCCCCCACCGAGCCGGCCTGATCCCCACGCTCGGCGGGGGTGCGTGCGGCCCGCCTGTGCGATGTCCGGCGTCTTCCCTACAATGCGGCAGTCGGTTTTTTGACTGCAACGAGGACAACGCCATGGAACACACCCTACCTCCCCTGCCTTTCGCCATCGACGCTCTGGAGCCGCACTACTCCAAAGAGACGCTCGAGTACCACCACGGCAAGCACCACAACGCCTATGTGGTCAACCTGAACAACCTGCAAAAAGGCACCGAGTACGAGTCGATGGCGCTGGAAGACATCGTGCGCCGCGCACCCAACCCCAGCCCGATCTACAACAACGCCGCCCAAGTGTGGAACCACACCTTCTTCTGGCACTGCATGAAGCCGGGCGGTGGTGGCGAGCCCACCGGGCCGCTGGCCGATGCGATCAACGCCAAATGGGGCAGCTACGCCGCCTTCCGGGACGCCTTCGTCAAGAGCGCGGTCGGCAACTTCGGCTCGGGCTGGACTTGGCTGGTCAAGAAGCCCGACGGCAGCGTGGACATCGTCAACACCGGCGCCGCGGGCACCCCATTGACCACGGCCGACAAGGCACTGTTGACGGTGGACGTGTGGGAGCACGCCTACTACATCGACTACCGCAACCTGCGCCAGAAGTTCGTCGAGACCTTCCTCGACAAACTGGTCAACTGGGACTTTGCGCAGGCCAACTTCGCCTGATCACGGCGGTGGCCGACGCCATTGGCGGGCGTCGGCCGAAGGAAGGTCGAGACGAGGGCGGCGCTGGCGTCAGCGGCCGCCAAAAGGGCCGCCCGCCAGGCGAAAGCCGGAGGCGATGCCGCGTTGTGCGAACCAACCCTGGGTCATCTCCAGCACGTAGCGCACCGGCTCGCGGGAGCAGTGGCTGGTTTCGTCCAGCGGGCGCATGTCGACCAGGTTGACGATGCGCCCATCGTCGGCAATGAACGCGGCCGTCAGCGGCACGTACGTATTTTTCATCCAGAAACACTGCACGGCTGGGCGCTCAAAGACGAACAGCATGCCCTCGTTGGCGGGCAGCTCGCGCCGCCACATCAGTCCGATCGCCCGCTGCTCGGGCGTGGCGGCCACCTGTGCGTGGATGAGGTGTAGACCCGCGCGCAGCGTCACGCGGGGCAGGTTGGTTTGCGGTTGCCCTTCGCTGGCAGGCGGCGCGCTGCTCACGCCCAAGGGAATGAGCGCAAACAGCACCAGCCACGTTCGACGACGCGGAGTTGCACGCTTGGGCCAATGAAAGAGGTGGCGCATCGCTGTCAGGTCCGCGCAGGTTTTCTCGATAGAATCGATTGTAGACTGCGGCGCTCATCAGGCGCGGCGGACCATTCAGACCAACGGAGACCCCGCTCATGTACCAACACATCCAAGTGCCTGCCGACGGGCAGAAGATCACCGTCAACGCGGACATGTCGCTCAACGTGCCCGATCATCCCATCATTCCGTACATCGAGGGAGATGGCACTGGGGTCGACATCACGCCCGTGATGATCAAGGTGGTGGACGCCGCGGTGGCCAAAGCCTATGGGGGACAGCGCAAGATCCACTGGATGGAGGTCTATGCCGGTGAGAAATCCACCCGCGTCTATGGGCCTGACGTCTGGCTGCCCGAGGAAACCCTGCACGCGCTCAAGGAGTACGTCGTCTCCATCAAGGGGCCGCTGACCACGCCGGTGGGTGGTGGTATTCGCTCGCTCAACGTGGCGCTGCGGCAGGAGCTCGACCTTTACGTCTGCCTGCGCCCGGTGCGCTACTTCAAGGGGGTGCCCTCGCCGCTGAAAGAGCCGGAGAAGACCGACATGGTCATCTTCCGCGAAAACTCCGAGGACATCTACGCCGGCATCGAGTACCCGGCCCAGAGCGACAAGGCCAAAAAGCTCATCCAGTTTCTGATCCAAGAGATGGGCGTGACCAAGATCCGCTTCCCGGAAACGTCGGGCATTGGCATCAAGCCCATCTCGATCGAAGGCACCGAGCGCTTGGTGCGCAAAGCCATCCAATACGCCATCGACAACGACAAGCCCAGCGTCACCCTGGTGCACAAGGGCAACATCATGAAGTACACGGAAGGAGGCTTCCGGGATTGGGGTTATGCGTTGGCCCAGCGCGAGTTCGGTGCTCAGCCCATCGATGGCGGCCCGTGGTGCAAGTTCAAAAACCCCAAGACGGGGCGTGACATCGTCATCAAGGACTCGATCGCCGACGCGTTCCTGCAGCAGATCCTGCTGCGTCCGGCGGAGTACTCGGTGATCGCGACCCCCAACCTGAACGGCGACTACATTTCGGACGCGCTCGCGGCCCAAGTCGGCGGCATTGGCATCGCGCCCGGGGCCAATCTGTCCGATTCCGTGGCGTGCTTCGAGGCCACGCACGGCACCGCACCCAAGTACGCGGGCAAAGACTATGTCAACCCCGGCTCCGAGATCCTGTCGGCCGAGATGATGCTGCGCCACATGGGCTGGAAAGAGGCGGCCGACCTCATCATCAGCGCCATGGAAAAGGCCATCCAGAGCAAGCACGTGACGTACGACTTCGCGCGCTTGATGGAGGGGGCCACGCAGGTGTCGTGCTCGGGTTTTGGGCAGGTGATGATCGACCACATGTGAGTGCGCAGAGGCGGGCCCGACCTGCTTTCCGGGGCAGCGCCTGTCGGCCCCGCTGCCGTACCGCCGCCCCCAGGGGCGGCGGTGCCATTTAGGCCCGACGGACGGCGCATCCGCACGTCCTGCGGGGATGCCCGATTTATTGCAGAATGATTGCCATGGCCACGACACCCAAACAACCCGATCTGACGCCGAGCGTGCCCGCTGGCGGCGACGCGGTGGTGGTGGAGCGTCGCCGCCAGCGCCTGCAGCCGCCCAAGATGTATCAGGTGGTGCTGCTCAACGACGATTTCACGCCGATGGAGTTCGTCGTGCGTGTGCTGCAGGAGTTTTTCAACAAGGACCGGGAGACGGCGACGCAGATCATGCTCAAGGTGCATGTGCACGGGCGTGGGGTGTGCGGGGTCTATACCCGCGACATCGCCACCACCAAGGTCGAACAGGTCACCCAAGCGGCGCGTGCCGCGGGGCATCCCCTGCAGTGCGTGGCGGAACCGGTTGAATAACGGCGGATCTGCCCCACTTACCCCCATGGAGCCGTTGGATGCAGCGTGCTACTCTTGAAACCCGAAGCGAAGGAAGTGCCCCATGATTGCCCAGGAACTTGAAGTCAGTTTGCACATGGCCTTTGTCGAGGCCCGGCAGCAGCGGCACGAATTCATCACGGTCGAGCACCTGCTGCTGGCGCTGCTGGACAACCCCAGCGCGGCCGAGGTGCTGCGCGCATGCAACGCCAACATCGACGATCTGCGCAAGTCGCTGACCACCTTCATCAAGGACAACACGCCCGTGGTGGGGGGGACCGACGAGGTCGACACCCAGCCCACCCTGGGGTTCCAGCGCGTTATCCAGCGCGCGATCATGCACGTGCAGTCCACCGGCAACGGCAAGAAGGAGGTCACCGGTGCCAACGTGCTCGTGGCCATCTTTGGCGAGAAGGACTCGCATGCGGTGTACTACCTGCACCAGCAGGGCGTGACCCGGCTGGACGTGGTCAACTACATCGCGCACGGCATCCGCAAGGGCGAAGCGCCCGAGCCTGCCAAGCCTACCGAGGGCAGCGCTGCTGACAACGAAGAGGCGGCCGAAGCCAAGGGCAACGAGAAAGCCTCGGTGTTGGAGCAGTTCACACAGAACCTCAACCAACTCGCGCGCGACGGAAAGATCGACCCGCTCATCGGCCGCGAACAAGAAGTCGAACGCGTCATCCAGATTCTGTGCCGGCGGCGCAAGAACAACCCGCTGTTGGTGGGCGAAGCGGGCGTGGGCAAAACCGCCATCGCCGAGGGGTTGGCGTGGCGCATCGTGCAAAAAGAAGTGCCCGAGGTGCTGGCGGATGCCACCGTGTACTCGCTCGACATGGGCGCGTTGCTGGCCGGCACCAAGTATCGGGGTGACTTCGAGCAGCGGCTCAAAGGCGTGCTCAAGGCACTCAAGGACAAGCCGCACGCGGTGCTGTTTATCGACGAGATCCACACGCTCATCGGCGCCGGGGCGGCCTCGGGCGGGACGTTGGATGCGTCCAACCTGCTCAAGCCCGCGCTGAGCTCGGGCGCGCTCAAGTGCATCGGTGCCACCACGTTTACCGAGTACCGCGGCATTTTCGAGAAGGATGCGGCGCTATCGCGGCGTTTCCAAAAGGTGGACGTGGTCGAGCCGACGATCGAACAGACGGTCGAAATCCTCAAGGGGCTCAAGTCGCGCTTCGAGGAGCACCACAGCGTCAAATACGCCCAAGCGGCGCTGCAGGCTGCCGCCGAGCTTTCGGCCAAGTACATCAACGACCGTCACCTGCCGGACAAAGCCATCGACGTCATCGACGAGGCTGGCGCTGCCCAGCGCGTGGTACCGCCGTCCAAGCGCAAGAAAACCATCGGCAAGGCCGAGATCGAGGAGATCGTCGCCAAGATCGCGCGCATTCCGCCGCAATCGGTCTCGAGCGACGACCGCAGCAAGCTGCAAAACCTGGAGCGCGACCTCAAGGCCGTCGTGTTCGGGCAGGACAAGGCGCTGGAGTTGCTGGCCTCTTCGGTCAAGATGGCGCGCTCAGGCCTGGGCAAGCCGGACAAGCCGATCGGCGCGTTCCTCTTCAGCGGCCCCACTGGGGTGGGCAAGACCGAGGCCGCCAAGCAGCTCGCCTATATCCTGGGCATCGAGCTGGTGCGCTTCGACATGTCGGAGTACATGGAGAGGCACGCGGTCAGCCGCCTGATCGGCGCGCCGCCGGGCTATGTCGGTTTCGACCAAGGCGGGCTGCTTACCGAGGCCATCACCAAGAAGCCGCACTGCGTGCTGCTGCTTGACGAAATCGAGAAAGCGCACCCGGACATCTTCAACGTGCTGCTGCAGGTGATGGACCACGGCACGCTCACCGACAACAACGGGCGCAAGGCCGACTTCCGCAACGTCATCATCATCATGACGACCAACGCGGGGGCCGAGACGATGAACAAGTCCACCATCGGCTTTACGACCCAGCGCCAGGCTGGTGACGAGATGGCGGACATCAAGCGGCTGTTCACGCCCGAGTTCCGCAACCGGCTCGATGCGATCGTGAGCTTCAAGCCGCTGGACGAGCCCATCATCCTGCGCGTGGTGGACAAGTTCTTGCTGCAACTCGAGCAGCAACTGGCCGAGAAGAAGGTCGAGGTCACCTTCACCGATGCGTTGCGTCAGCACCTGGCCAAGAAGGGGTTTGACCCGCTGATGGGCGCGCGCCCGATGCAGCGCCTCATTCAAGACACCATCCGGCGCGCGCTCGCCGACGAGCTGCTGTTTGGCCGGCTGGTCGACGGCGGCCGCCTGACGGTCGATGTGGAGACGCCAGCCGACGGTGGCGAGCCGCAGGTCAAACTCGACATCCAGCCCTTGCCCAAGAAGGAGGGCCGTCGCGCCGAGGCGGAAGAGGCCACGACCGACTAAGGCGCCTGTCCCCTCGTGGGGCGGATGTCGTCCGTGTAGGCGCGAGTAGGCGCGAAGCCGGGGCCTTAGATCCCGGCTTCGCGTTTGAGCAAGGCTTGTTTGCGCGCCAGGCCCCAGCGGTAGCCGCACAGGCTGCCGTTGGCGGACACCACCCGGTGGCACGGAATGGCCACGGCCAGCGGATTGGCCGCGCAGGCCTGCGCCACCGCGCGGGCCGCACGCGGCATCCCCAACCGCTGCGCCAGTTCGCCATAGCCGATGGTCTGTCCCGGCGGGATGGTTCGCAGTGCCTCCCACACCCGGCGCTGGAACGGCGTGCCATGCACGTCGAGTGGCAGGGGCAGCTCGGCGCGCGGGTCATCCAACCAAGCGGCGATCTGGGCGGCCCATCCCTGCACCGCGGGACTGGCAGCGGCCATGGTGGCACGCGGGAACCGATGCCGTAGCTCGGCCAGCAGGGTGTCATCGTCGTCGCCGAGCAGGAGGGCGCACAGTCCGGCAGGCGTCGCTGCGATGCGCACCCAACCCAGCCAGCAGGTGGTGGCTGCGGACTGCACGTATCGGGGAGCCAAGGGCGTCCCTCGGCGCGGGGCAGGGTGGTCGGGCGGGGTGGGGGCGGCGTGCTGCGGGGTCATGGCCCGCAGTCTACGCCGGAATGCCGACCTGCGGGGGACCATGCGGCGATCAACTGCGGGTAGGATGCGACGTGTGACGACCGCGACCCCCACCTTCCTCTGGCACGACTACGAAACCTTCGGTGCCGATCCCCGCCGCGACCGTCCGGCGCAGTTTGCCGGTCTGCGCACCGATGCGCAGCTGCAACCGATCGGCGAGCCCGTGGTCTGGTATTGCCAGCCGACCCTAGACTATCTGCCGGACCCGGAGAGTTGCCTGATCACCGGCATCACGCCTCAAGATTGCCTGGCCCGAGGCGTGACGGAGCGGGTCTTTGCCGAGTCGATCCTGGCCGAGCTGGCGCGCCCAGGCACGATCGGCGTGGGCTACAACTCGATCCGCTTCGACGACGAGTTCACCCGCCACCTGCTGTGGCGCAACTTGCTCGACCCTTATGGCCGCGAGTGGCGCAACGGTTGTGGGCGCTGGGACTTGCTGGACGTGGTACGCATGACCTGGGCCCTGCGGCCGCAGGGCATCGAATGGCCGCGCAACGGCGACGGCAAACCGAGCTTTCGGCTGGAGCACCTCACGGCTGCCAACGGGCTGGGCCACGACCACGCCCACGACGCGCTGTCGGACGTGCAGGCCACCGTGGCGCTGGCGCGGCTGATCCGCCAGCACCAGCCACGCCTGTTCGACTATGCGCTGTCGCTGCACCGCAAAGACCGTGTCCTGCAGGTGTTGGGCTTGCCGGCGCTGGCGGGGCAAGGCAGGCCGTTCGTGCATATTTCGGGGCGGTTTTCGCCCGAGCGCGGCTGCCTCGCGGTGATGTGGCCGTTGGCCAGCCACCCGCGCAACCGCAACGAGCTGCTGGCGTGGGATTTGGCGTTCGACCCGCGCGAGCTGGCCGATCTGCGCCCCGACGAGGCGCGCCGACGCCTTTTCACCCGCCAGGCCGATTTGCCCGACGGCATGCAGCGCTTGCCGCTCAAGAGCGTGCACCTCAACCGTTCGCCGATGGTCATTGCCAACGTGGCCGTGCTGCGCGACGGGCCGGCGGAGCGCTTCGGGTTGGATCTGGGTGCGATCGAGCGCCATGCCGACTATGCCGCCGCGCTGCCCGATTTGGGGCCGCTGTGGTCCGCGCTGTATGCGCGCGACGAGGCCCCGAGCGACCCGCCCGACGTGGACGCTGCGCTCTACGACGGCTTCGTCGGGGACGAGGATCGGCGGCGACTCGAGCGGCTGCGCGCGCTCGACCCGGCCGACCCCGCGTGGCGCCGGGCGGGATTCGACGACCCACGCCTGCCGGAGCTGGTATTTCGCTTTCGCGCGCGCAACCACCCCACGACATTGGATGCCGCTGAGCGCGAGTGCTGGCGCGCGCATTGTCGTACGCGCTGTGTCGTGCCTTTGCCCGGCTACCAGCAACGTGTCGAACGGCTGGCGCAAGAGGCCGCCGCACGGGGCGATCCGCGCGCCACGGGCATTTTGCGGGCCGTGGCGGACTACGCTGCGTCGTTGGCGGCGGAAGACGCCTGATCCACCGTGCCCCACAGGTCCGCGTGCATGCCGCCGGCGCACTGCTGCACATACGCCCAGGCGTGCAGCGCCGGCATGGGCCGCGCCAGGCCGAACCCTTGCACCGCGTCGCACCCCAAGGCGTGCAAGGCGCGCAGCTGGGCGGGGGTTTCGACGCCCTCGGCCACGGATTGCCGACCCAGCTGCCGCGCCATGGTGATGGCGGCGGCGACGATGGCCGCGTCGTCGCTGTCGCGGTCCAGGTCACGCACAAAGGCACGGTCGATCTTGAGGCGGTCGATCGGCAAGTGTTTCAGGTATGCCAGCGACGAGTAGCCGGTGCCGAAATCGTCGATCGCCACGTGCGCACCCCAGGTCCGCAGGCGCGACAGTTCGGCCTCGGCGCGCACTGGGTCGCGCATCATCGCGCCCTCGGTGATCTCGAACTCGAAGCCCCGCAGGGGCTGGTCGGGATCGGCGGGGTCGGGGTCGCCAGCGGTGATGGCATCGCGGATACGCTCGGCCAGCCCTGGGCGGTCGAACTGCCTTGCCGAGAGGTTGATGCTCCAGGTCAGCGCCAGCTCGGGGTGGTGTTGCCGCCAGCGCCGGCGCTGGCGGGCCACGGTCGTGCACACCCAGCGGCCGAGCGCCTCGATGAGATCGGCCGACTGTTCGGCCACCGGGACGAACGTGGCGGGTGGTAGCTGCTCGCCATTGGCCTGCGGCCAGCGCAGCAGGGCCTCGAAGCCTAGCAACGGCAGCCCGGGGCGCAAACCGTGGATGGGCTGGTAGTGCAGCTCCAGCGTGTCGTGCGCGATGGCCTCGCGCAGCCGACCTTCCAGCTCGATGCGGTGCCGCACCGACTCGTTCATCGAGGGCGTGAAGTAGCACCAGCCCGCCCCGCCGTCGTGCTTGGCGTGGTACATCGCGATATCGGCCAGGCGCAGCAGTTCACCGGGCTCGCGGCTGTCGCGTGGTGCCAGCGCGATACCGATCGAGGGGGTCAGGTAGGCGCGCTGCGTCCCGCCCGCGCCATCGGGCACGACGAACGGCTCGGACAGGGTTTGCACGATTTGCAGCGCCACTTGTGCGCCGTCCGCTTCGTCCTGCATGCCGGTGAGCACGACGACGAACTCGTCGCCGCCGATGCGTGCGACGACATCGCTGGCCCGCACCCGCGCGCGCAAGCGCCGCGCCGCTTCCATCAGCACTTGGTCGCCGGCCTCGTGGCCAAGTGAGTCGTTGACCGCCTTGAAGCGATCCAGGTCGATGAACAATACCGCCAGCGGCCGCCCGTCGCGCTCGGCACCGCGCAGCGCCTGCTCCAGGGCCACCGGCAGCGCGTGCCGGTTGGTCAGGCCAGTCAGCGCGTCGGTGCGTGCCAGGCGCTCGATCGCGTCTTGCGCCGCGCGTCGCTCGGTGACGTCGGTATAGATGGTCACAAAGCCGCCCGTGGCCAGCGGCTGGCCGCGGATGTGCAGCACGCGTCCGTTGGGGCGTACGCGCTCGAACTCATGCGGCTCGAAGCGCAGCGCGCGTTCGCGCATCTGGGCCAGGGCGGCTTCGGGGTCGGGCTGCGGACCGTATTCGCCGCGTTCGATGTTGTAGCGCAGCACGTCGACCAATGTCACGCCGGGCTGCTGCATCAGCTCGCGCGGAAGATCCAACAGCTCTAGTAGCCGCTCGTTCCAGACTTGCATACGCAACTCACGGTCGACCATCGATACCCCGGCAGGAATGTTGTCCACCAGGGTGCGCAGGATATCGAGCGCCTGTGCCAGGCGTTCGCGCTCCTGCTTTTGTTCGGTAATGTCGGTATAGGTGGTCACGAAACCCACGGTTTGGCCGTCGCGCACGATCGGCTCACCAATGACCAGGTGCGTGCGTCCATTGGGGCGGGTGCGCTCTAGTCGGTGGGGGCGAAATTCCAGCGCCAGCTCGCGCCGCCGGGCTACGGCGGCCTCGGGGTCCTCTCCCGGGTACTCGCCGCGCTGAGCCGGCACGCGGATCAGGTCGGCGAAATCCACGCCTTCGCGCAGCAATGCGGGCGGCAGGCCGAGCACCTGCCCGAAAGCCTGGTTCCACACACGCAGACGCAGGTCGCGGTCGAAAACACTCAAGCCCATGGGCAGGTGCTGCACGATCGCTTCCAAGTAGGCGGTACGCTCGCGCAATTCGGCCTCCAGCCGCACGCGCTCGGTGATGTCGAGATTGACGCCAAACGCGATGCGCTGCCCCGTGGCGGGCTCCTGCGTGACGACGATGCGCAGCATGTGGTGGGTGATGCGCCCGTCGGGTTGCTGGATGCGATAGCCGGTCTCGCCGCCGCCTGCGGCATAGGCGTCTTCCAGTGCCTGGTTGACCCGGGCGCGGTCCTCGGGCACCAGTTGGCGCAGCGACCGCTGGCGCTCCGCAGGTTCGTCCGGGGCGATGCCGTGCATGCGCCGAAAAACGGCCGACCACCACAGCTCCTGCGTGTCGAGGTTGCGGCGCCAGTGCGCGATACCGAGCCGGTCGAACAGGTCGAGGGCCCATTGCCGCTCCTGCGCCAACAGCCGTTGCGTGCTTTGCTGTGCTTGCCGGGCACGCCACCAGCCGACACCCAGAATGGCGGCCAGAGTCCAACCGATCCAGGTCAGCCAGCCAGTCATGGGTGGGGGTCTCCTCGTCGTGTGGAAATGCGCACCTCCCGAGTGTACGGCCCCGCCCACCGGTGCGGGCTGCGCACAAACCCGCAGCCCCACGCTGTTGCACGGCTCAACGTCGCCGCGTGCTGCCGCCGACCAGGCCGCCCAGCAAGCCGCGCACCAGTTGCCGCCCGAGTTGTGCCCCGACTTGACGCACCGCGGTCTTGACCACCGTCTGTACCAGGCCATCGGTCTGGCCACCGCGTGGCCCGGTGCGCCCAAACAGCAGCTCGCCGACCGCGCCGCCAAGCCCTCCCGTGGCGCTGGCGGCTGCTGGCGCATCGGCGGCGGGGGCTGCATGGGTTGCGCGCAAGCGCTCGTACGCACTTTCGCGGTCGATGGTTTGCTCGTACACGCCGGCCACCAGCGAGCTGCGTAGCAACGCTTGTCGCTCCGGCGGCGTCACCGGGCCCAGGCGGCTGGCGGGGGGCAGCACCCAGACGCGCTCGGTCTCGCTGGGGCGGCCCTTGGCGTCGAGCAGGCTGACCAGCGCCTCGCCCACGCCCAGTTCCGTGATGGCAGCCTCGAGGTCCAACCCGGGTTTGGGGCGCATGGTTTGCGCGGCCGCCTTGACCGCCTTTTGATCGCGCGGGGTGAAAGCGCGCAGCGCGTGCTGCACCCGGTTGCCCAACTGGCCCAGGATGCTGTCTGGGATGTCGAGCGGATTCTGGGTGACGAAAAACACCCCGACGCCTTTGGAGCGGATCAGTCGCACGACCAGCTCGATGCGCTCGACCAGCACCTTGGGCGCGTCGTCGAACAGCAGGTGCGCTTCGTCGAAAAAGAACACCAGCTTGGGTTTGTCGACGTCGCCCACCTCGGGCAGCGTCTCGAACAGCTCCGACAGCAGCCACAGCAAGAAGGTGCCATACAGGCGCGGCGCGTGCAGCAGTTGATCGGCCGCCAGGATGTTGACCACGCCGCGGCCATCCACCGTCTGCATCAGGTCGGCGATATCGAGCATCGGCTCGCCGAAGAAGCGGTCTGCGCCCTGCTGCTCCAGCGCCAGCAACCCGCGCTGGATGGCGCCCACGCTGGCGGCGCTGATGTTGCCATACTGCGTGGTGTACTGGCGCGCGTGGTCGCCCACGTGTTGCAACATGGCACGCAGGTCTTTCAGGTCCAGCAACAGCAGGCCCTGGTCGTCGGCGATTTTGAACACCAGGTTGAGCACCCCGGTCTGCGTCTCGTTGAGGCCCAGCATGCGCGCCAGCAGCAGCGGGCCCATGTCCGAAATGGTGGCGCGCACCGGGTGGCCCTGCTGGCCGAAGACGTCCCACAGCGTCACCGGGCACGCGGCCGGTTCGGGCGCCGGGATGCCGCGTTCGGCCAGCACCTGCGCCAGCTTGCCCTCGATGCGTCCGGGCTGACTGATGCCGGTCAGGTCGCCCTTGACATCGGCCATGAAGACGGGCACGCCGTGGCGAGAAAACCCTTCCGCCAGCGTTTGCAGCGTGACGGTCTTGCCGGTGCCAGTCGCGCCGGTGACCAAACCGTGGCGGTTGGCTTTGTCCAGACGCAGGTGGCATTCGATGGCGTCGCGGCGGGCAAGCAGGATGGTATCGGTCATGGTGCAGCGGGGCAGGGGGGAGCGAAGAGGGGTAGTGGGCCACACGGACCCCGGCGCGTAGAATACCGCAGGAGGACGACCGGCGCCCGAGCCGGTCACCGAGACGGAACCAACGAGGTTTGCATGGCAGGACATTCCAAGTGGGCCAATATCCAGCACCGCAAGGCGCGCCAGGACGAGAAGCGCCAGCGCATCTGGACGCGGGTGGTGCGTGAAATCATGATCGCCGCCCGCCAGGGCGGCGGCGACCCGGCCGCCAATCCGCGCCTGCGGCTGGCGATCGAAAAGGCCAAGGCCGCCAACATGCCGGCCGACACCATCAAGCGCAACATCGACAAGGCCACTGGCAACCTGGAGGGGGTCAGCTACGAGGAGGTGCGCTACGAGGGCTACGGCATCGGTGGCGCGGCCGTCATCGTCGACTGCATGACCGACAACCGCGTGCGCACGGTGGCCGAGGTGCGGCACGCCTTTTCCAAGCACGGCGGCAATCTGGGCACCGAGGGATCGGTGGCGTTTCAGTTCCAGCACTGTGGCCAACTGGTGTTCGAGCCTGGCACGTCCGAGGACAAGGTGATGGAGGTGGCCATCGAAGCCGGTGCGGACGATGTGCTGACGCAGGACGACGGCTCGATCGAGGTGCTGACCGCGCCCGGTCAGTTCGAAGCGGTGCGCGATGCGCTGCGGGCCGCGGGTCTCACCCCGGCCATGGCCGAAGTCACTTGGCGCCCCACCAACACCGTCGTGCTCACGGGTGAAGACGCGGTGCGCATGCAAAAACTCCTCGACGCCCTGGAAGACCTGGACGACGTGCAGGACGTCTTCCACAACGCGGAATTGCCGGAATGAGCGAACGGATTCGGGTCTTGGTCGTCGGCAGTGGCGGCCGCGAGCACGCCCTGGCGTGGAAACTCAAGCAATCGCCGCGTGTCGAGCAGGTGTACGTGGCCCCGGGCAACGGGGGTACCGCCCGCGACGCGCAACTGGTCAACGTGCCCCTCACCGACGTGGCGGCCTTGCGCGATTGGGCGCTGGCCAACCGCATCGGCCTGACGGTCGTCGGCCCCGAGGCGCCGCTGGCCGCTGGCATCGTCGATGCGTTTCGGGCCGCAGGCCTGCGCATCTTTGGTCCGACGCAAGCGGCTGCGCGGCTGGAGAGCTCCAAGGCGTTCGCCAAGGCGTTCATGCAGCGCCACGGCATTCCCACGGCGCGGCACGAAACCTTCTCCGACCCTGCGGCGGCGCACGCCTATGTGGATCGTGTGGGTGCGCCCATCGTCGTCAAGGCCGATGGCCTGGCCGCGGGCAAGGGCGTGGTGGTGGCCATGACCGCCGCCGAGGCGCACGAGGCGATCGACTTCATGCTGGTGGACAACCGGCTGGGCGTGCAGCACAACGCCGAGGGCGCGCGCGTCGTTATCGAGGAATACCTGATCGGCGAGGAAGCCAGCTTCATCGTGCTGGTGGACGGCGAACACGTGCTGCCGCTGGCCACCAGCCAGGACCACAAGCGCCTGCTCGACGGTGACGCTGGGCCCAACACGGGTGGCATGGGGGCGTACTCGCCCGCGCCCGTGGTCACGCCCGCGGTGCACGAGCGCGCCCTGCGCGAGGTCATCGAGCCCACGGTGCGCGCGATGGCGGCCGAGGGCGTGCCATACACCGGCTTCCTCTACGCCGGGTTGATGGTCGCGCCCGACGGCTCGGTCAAGACGCTGGAGTTCAACTGCCGCATGGGTGACCCCGAGACGCAGCCCATTCTGATGCGGCTGCGCACCGATTTGGTCGAGGCACTGCTCGCCGCGACCGAAGGGCGGCTCGACACGGTGACGCTGGAGTGGGATCCGCGCGTCGCCCTGGGCGTCGTGGTGGCTGCGGCGGGGTATCCGCAGGCGCCGCGCAAGGGCGACGCGATCACCGCGCTGCCCGTCGACACGGACGATGCGGTGGTGTTTCACGCCGGCACCGCGCTGCAAGGCGACCGGTTGGTGACCAGCGGTGGGCGGGTGCTGTGCGCGACGGCGCTGGGCGCGGACGTCGCCGCGGCGCGCGAGCGCGCCTACGCCTTGGTGCGCGGGGTCGCCTTCGACGGCATGCAGTACCGCCGTGACATCGGCCACCGGGCGCTGGCGCGCGCGGTCGGCTGAAGGCAAGCGCCGGCGCGTCGCCGTCGGCAGGAGGCAAATCCATGGCCCTCGAGCCCGTTTCCCAGATGCGCGAATACCTGCTCGGATTGCAGCAGCGCATCACCAGCGCCATCGCGGAGATCGATGGCCGATCCTTTCTGTCCGACGCCTGGGAGAAAGCGCCCGGCGAGCCGCTGCAGGGCAATGGCGTGACCCAGATTCTGGAGGGTGGCGCGGTATTCGAGCGCGCGGGCTGCGGGTTCTCGCATGTCAGTGGCCCGAAATTGCCACCCTCGGCCACGCAGCACCGGCCCGAACTGGCGGGCGCGCCGTTCGAGGCACTGGGCGTGTCGTTGGTCTTTCACCCGCGCAACCCTTACGTGCCCACGGTGCACATGAACGTGCGCATGATCACCGCCCGCCCCGTGGGCGGCGGCGAGCCGGTGAGCTGGTTTGGCGGCGGCATGGACCTCACGCCTTACTACGGTTTTGAAGAGGACGCGCGGCATTTCCACCGTATCTGCGCGCAGGCGCTGGCGCCGTTCGGTGCCGACAAGTACCCGCGCTTCAAAGCCTGGTGCGACGACTACTTCTGCCTGCGCCACCGCGGCGAGCAGCGCGGCATCGGCGGTATCTTCTACGACGACTTCTCGGAACTCGGCTTCGAGGGCGGCTTTGCCATGACGCGCGCCGTCGGCGACGCCTTTTTGCACGCCTACCTGCCCATCGTGCAGCGGCGCAAGGACATGCCCTGGGGCGAGCGCGAGCGCCAGCACCAGCTCTACCGGCGCGGCCGCTATGTCGAGTTCAACCTGGTGTGGGACCGCGGCACGCACTTTGGCCTGCAGTCGGGCGGGCGCACCGAATCGATTCTGCTGTCCATGCCGCCGCTGGTGCGCTGGGCGTATGACGAGCGGCCGCAGCCCGGTACGCCCGAGCACCGGTTGCTGACCGAATTCTTGGTGCGCCGAGACTGGCTGTGACGGCCGCCGACGCAGCGCCCGCGCCGCCGCGCATCGGCGTGTTTGGCGGCGCGTTCGACCCGCCGCACCGTGCCCACCGCGCGGTGGCCGAGGCGGCGTTGCAGCAGTTGGCGCTGGATCGGCTGCTGATCGTGCCGACCGGGCAGGCGTGGCACAAGACGCGGCCGCTAACGGCGGCCGAGCACCGGCTGGCGATGTGCGAGCTGGCCTTCGGCGACCTGGCGCGGGTGTCCATCGATGCGCGCGAAACCCGGCGCAGCGGCCCCACCTACACCATCGACACGCTGTGCGGGCTGCACGCCGAATACCCGCAGGCACAGTTGTATCTGGTGGTCGGGGCCGACCAGTGGTTGGCCCTGCGCACTTGGCACCGTTGGGAAGACATTCTGCGCCTGGCCACCGTGGCGGTGGCCAACCGGCCGCTGGCGGGGGTTGGGGCGGCCTTGCCCGACCTGGCGGCTGTGGGCCTGCCATTCGTGCCGCTGCGCTTGCCCCCCATCGACCTCAGCGCCACGGCGCTGCGCGCCCGCTGGCAGGCGGGTGACGCGGGGAACGCGGCCGCGGCGCTGGTGCTGCCCGCCGTGGCGCGGTATATTTCCGAACACGGGCTCTACCGCGCCACGGGCGGGCCGTCCGACTCCACTGCTTGACTCCATGACCGAAACCGCTGCCCAACGCCAGATTCGCAAACTCCAGCGCGCCATCGTCGATGGCCTCGAAGATGTCAAGGCGCAAGACATCCAGGTGTTCAACACCGAAGCCATCACGCCGCTGTTCGAGCGCGTCATCATCGCCAGCGGCACGTCCAATCGCCAAACCAAGGCGCTGGCCGCGAGCGTGCGCGACAAGGTGGCCGAAGCCGGGTTTGCCAAACCCCGCGTCGAAGGGGAGGACAATGGCGAGTGGATCATCGTGGACTGTGGCCAGGCCGTGGTGCACGTGATGCAGCCCGCCATCCGGCAGTATTACCGGCTGGAGGAAATCTGGGGCGGCAAGCCGGTGCGCCTGCGCAAGGCGCCGCCGTCGGCGGCGCCGCGGGCCGCGGCCGAAGCCACCCCTGCCGCAGCGCCTCGGCGCCGCCGCCGGGTGGCCGACGACGCGGCATGAAGTGGCACCTGCTGGCGGTGGGACAGCGCCTGCCGGACTGGGCCGAAGCGGCCTATGAGGACTACGCCCGGCGCTTGCCACCCGAGGTGCGCATGCACCTGCGCACTGTCAAGGCAGAGCCGCGCGGCGGCGGCAAGGCCCCCGAGGCCCTGATGGCGGCCGAGCGCCAGCGGCTGGAGGCGGCCTGCCCCAAGGGGGCCCGGCTGGTCGTGCTGGATGAGCGCGGCGAGCGCTGCACCACGGTCGAGCTGGCCGCGCGCCTGCGCCAGTGGCAACTCGACGGCATCGACGTCGCGTTCGTCATCGGCGGCCCCGACGGGCTGGACCCGGGGCTGCGGCAGGCCGCCCGCTGGCGGCTGCGCCTGTCGGACCTGACGTTACCGCATGCCCTGGCGCGCGTGCTGCTCATCGAGCAGTTCTACCGGGCCTGGTCCATCAACACCGGACACCCCTACCACCGCGAATGAGCCACGTCCCTCCCTCGCTTCCCGCCGACGGTCGGCCCTGGGTCTATCTCGCTTCGCAAAGCCCGCGACGGCGGGCGCTGCTCGAACAGTGGGGGGTGACCTGCGTGCCGCTGTTGCCCGACGCCAGCGAAGACGCCGAGGTGCTCGAAGGTGTCTTGCCCGGCGAGGCCCCGCTGGCGTACGTGCGCCGGGTCACCCGGCTGAAGCTGCGCGCGGCCGAGGCGCGGCGCCGCCAGCGCGGCTGGCCGCCCGGTGTGGTGCTGTGCGCCGACACCACCGTGGCCGATGGCGGCGACATTTTGGGCAAGCCTGCGGATGCCGCCGACGCGACGCGCCTGTTGCAGCGCCTGTCGGGGCGCCGTCACCAGGTACTCACCGCGGTGGCGCTCGCCTGGGCGGGGCGCGAGGCGCTCGCCGTGAACCGCTCCACGGTCACCTTCAAGCCCTTGTCGGCCGAGGAAATCGACGCCTACGTCGCGACGGGGGAGCCGTTCGGCAAAGCGGGCGCCTACGGCATCCAGGGGCTGGCTGGTCTGTGGGTGCGGCGCATCCAGGGCAGCTACACCGGCATCATGGGCCTGCCCGCCTACGAAACCGCCGAACTGCTGCGCCGCGCTGGCCTGCGCCTGCTGTAAGCTGATGCGCCATGATGGCCTCGCACGACATCCTCATCAACTGGTCGCCGCAAGAAACCCGCGTCGCGCTCATCGAGCAGGGCGCGGTGCAGGAAGTGTGGCTCGAGCGCTCGCTCGAGCGTGGCCTCGTGGGCAACATTTACGTCGGGCGCGTGCAGCGCGTGTTGCCGGGCATGCAGTCGGCGTTCATCGACATCGGGCTGGAGCGCACCGCCTTTTTGCACGTGGCGGACTTGTTGCCGCAGATTCAGGCCCGCCACGGGGGCGGGCGCACCGGTGAGACCGAGACAGGCGCCGTCCCGCCCATCGAGCGGCAGGTCTTCGAGGGGCAGTCGATCCTGGTGCAGGTGCTCAAGGACCCGATCGGCAGCAAGGGCGCGCGCCTGACCGCCCAGATCAGCATCGCCGGACGGCTGCTGGTCTTTTTGCCGCACGACGCGCACATCGGCGTGTCGCAAAAAATCCCGCACGTGCAACGCGAGGCCCTGCGCCAGCGCCTGCTGACCCTGGCGGGCGAGGGCGGCGGTGGGTTCATTTTGCGCACCAACGCCGAAGACGCCAGCGACGAGGAGCTGGCCGACGACATCGCCTACCTGCGCAAAACCTGGGCCCGCATCCGCGAGCGCGCGGTGCAGGTGGCGCCGCCCGCGCTGCTGTACGAGGAGCTGAGCCTGACGCAGCGCGTGCTGCGCGACCTGGCCGGGCCGCAGACGCGCTCGATCCAGGTCGACTCGCGCGAGCAGTTTGCCGCACTGCAGGCGTTTGCGCAGGAGTTCACGCCGCAGGTGGCCGAGCGGCTGGTGCTGTACCGCGGCGAGCGGCCCATTTTCGAGCCCTACCACGTCGATGAGGAGATCGAACGCGCGCTGGGGCGGCGCGTCGATCTGAAGTCCGGCGGCTATCTGGTGTTCGACCAGACCGAGGCGCTGACCACCATCGATGTCAACACCGGTGGCTTCGTCGGCGCGCGCAATTTCGACGACACCGTCTTTCGCACCAACCTGGAGGCGGCGCAAGCGATCGCGCGCCAGTTGCGATTGCGCAACCTGGGCGGCATCGTCGTCATCGACTTCATCGACATGGTGCGCGACGACCACCGCGAGGCGGTGCTGGCCGAGCTGCGCAAGCAGCTCGCGCGCGATCGGGTCAAGACCATGATCGGCGGGTTTTCGCAGTTGGGGCTGGTGGAGATGACGCGCAAGCGCACGCGCGAGTCGCTGGCGCAAATGCTGACCGAGCCGTGCCCCGCGTGCGGCGGGCGCGGGCGGGTGCGCACCACGCGCACCGTGTGCTATGACATCTTGCGCGAGATCTTGCGCGAGGCGCGTGCGTTCGATCCGCGTGAGTTCCGCATCATCGCCGCGCCGCAGGTGATCGAGCGTTTCCTGGACGAGGAAAGCGCCCACCTCGCGGGCCTGTCGGACTTCATCGGCAAGCCCATCTCGTTGCAGAGCGAAAGCGGCATGACGCAGGAGCAATACGACATCGTGCTGTTGTAGGCGCTGCCCGCACCCGGTCGCGGCGGGGTCAGGTTTCGGGTTCGGTCCCGCTCTCGCCGTCGTCGATCCAGCCCGCACGCCCCCGCGCATGCAGCCGCGCGTACAGGCCCCCGGTGGCCAGCAGCTCGGTGTGGGTACCCTGCTCGACGATGCGGCCCTCTTCCAGCACGACGATGCGGTCGGCGTGCTCGATGGTCGAGAGGCGGTGCGCGATGACCAATGTCGTGCGGCCCGCCATCAGGCGGGCCAGCGCCTCCTGCACCAGGCGTTCGGATTCGTTATCCAGGGCCGAGGTCGCTTCGTCCAAAATCAGTACCGGGGCATCTTTGTAGAGGGCGCGCGCAATCGCCAGCCGCTGACGCTGCCCGCCGGAGAGTTGCGCCGCGTTGTGGCCCACCACCGTATGCAGGCCCTGTGGCAGCGTCGTCCACCAGTCGCCCAGGTTGGCCGCCTCCAGCGCCGCCCGTGCGCGTTGCTCGTCGGGATGGTCGTCGCCCAGCGCCACGTTGGCCAGCACCGTGTCGTTGAACATGACGACGTCCTGGCTGACCATCGCAAACTGTCGACGCAGGCTGCGCAAGTCCCAGTCGCGCACATCCACGCCGTCCAGCCGGACCACCCCCCGGCTGGGGGACACGAAGCGCGGCAACAGGTTGACCAGCGTCGTCTTGCCCGCCCCGGAGGGGCCAACCAGTGCCACCACCTCACCGGGCGCGATGTCCAGCGACACGCCGCGCAGCGCCGCCCCCGGCCGCCCCGCAAACCGCACCCACACCCCCTCCAGCGTGAGGCGACCGCGCGCGCGTCCGCCATCGTGGCCGCCGCCGTGCTGGGCCGGCGCGTACTCGATGAGTTCGATGCCGCGCTCCAGCGCCGCCAGCCCGCGCGTGATCGGGGTCGCGATGTCGGCCAACTGCCGGATCGGGGTGATGAGCATCAGCATCGCCGTCACGAACCCGACGAAGCTGCCCACCGACACGCCGCCGGCGGCCTGGTGCAGCGCCACCATGATGACGGCCGACAGAGCCGTGGCAGCCAGGATTTGCGACAGCGGCGTCATGGCCGCGGCGGCCACCGTGCTCTTGAGCGCCAGCGAACGCAGCGCCCGGTTGAGCCCGGCAAAGCGGCGCTCTTGCTGCGCTTGGGCGCCATGCAGCCGCACCATGCGGTGCGCCAGCACGTTTTCTTCCACCACGTAGGCCAACTCGTCGGTGGCTTGCTGGCTGCGCCGCGTGACTTGGTACAGCCGCCGCGACAGCGCCTTCATGCCCCACGACAGGGGCGGAAACATCGCCAGCACGATCAGCGTGAGCTGCCAGTTGAGCCACAGCAAATAGGCCAGCAGCGCGGCGATCGTCAACACCGTGCGCACCAGCGTCAGCAGCGCGCCGACCAATTGCGCCGCGCCGTTTTGCACTTCGTAGACCACGGTGTTGGAAAGACGGCTGGCGTTTTGATCCGCAAACAGGCGCAAGTCGGCCTCGCCCAGGCGCTCGAACATCGCTTGCCGCAGCGCCAGCATGCCGCCGTTGGCGGTGTAGGCCAGGCCGTATTGCGCCACGAACGTGGCTACCCCGCGCACCGCAAACAGACCGATGAGGGCCACTGGTACCGACCACAGGGGCAGACCGCCGCCGATGAAACCCTCGTCGAGTAGCAGCTTGAGCAGCGCAGGGATGGCCGGTTCGGTCAACGCCGCCAGCAGCGCGCCCACGACCGCCATGACCAGCCCTGCGCGCGCCGGGCGGAAGTATGGCCACAGCCGCCACAGGCGCCGCGCCATGGTTTGCGAGGCCGCAGGGGGCACGGTGGTTTGGGGGTCCGGAGTCGGGTTCGGCAAGGTCGAGCGGATCGGATGCCCAGGCAGGGGCGGGAACTTTCTTGGCGGTGCGACCCACCCAGGATCGTCATCCGCGTTCCGGTATTATCGACCGTGGCCTCGCCTCTGCGCGCCGCAGGCACGCGGGCCGTCGTTTTTTAGCTTCGTTTGCTTGTTCATGACGTCCATCCATTCCTCGTTCGTTGGAGCGTCGTTTCGCCCACCGGCAAGCCCGCTGCCGTCCTGCTGCCTGGGGCCCACGCGCCGCCGTTGGTTGGCCATGACTGCCGCCGGTACGCTGGCGGCCGTCAGCGGCTTGGCACGCGCCCAGTTTCGTGTCGAGGTCACCGGCGTGGGCGTGCCGCAGATTCCATTTGCGGTGGCGCCATTTGCCGTGCCCGCTGGCCTGCCGCAGGACGTGGCGGCCATCGTCGCGGCCGATCTGGTGCGCAGTGGGCAGTTGCGCCAATTGCCGGGTGGCACCACGGTGCTGGACGAGATGGCCCGGCCCGATCTCGCGCCCTGGCGTAGTCAGGGAGTGGATGCCCTGCTCACTGGCAGCGTGCGTCGGCTGGCCGACGGACGGTTCGACGTGCGGTTCCGGTTGTGGGACGCGGTGCGCGGCACCGACCTGGGGGGACTGAGCTATCCCGTGGGCGCGGCCGACCTGCGCCTGGCCGCGCACCGCATCGCCGACTACGTGTACGAGAAGCTCACGGGCGAGCGTGGGGTCTTTTCCACCCGCATCGCCTATGTCAGCAAAAACGGCGAGCGCCACCAGCTCTGGGTGGCCGATGCCGACGGCGAGAACGCCCAGCCCGCCTTGACGAGCCGTGAGCCCATCATCTCGCCCGCCTGGTCGCCCAATGGCGCGCAGTTGGCGTACGTCTCTTTCGAGGCGCTCAAGCCCGTGATTTATGCGCACGACATCGCCACCGGTCGCCGGCGGCTGTTGGCGAGTTTTCGGGGCTCCAACAGCGCGCCCGCCTGGTCGCCCGACGGGCGTCGGCTGTACGCCACGCTCACGCTGGCCGGGAGCTCGCAGATCTACGCGCTCGACCTCGACGGCGGCGCGCCGCAACGCATCACGCAAACGGGCGGCATCGACACCGAACCCGCGTTCGCGCCCGACGGCAAGGCGGTCTATTTCGTCAGCGACCGCGGGGGCTCGCCGCAGATCTACCGCATGACCCCCGACGGACGCGAGGTCACGCGCGTCACCTTCGACGGCAGCTACAACGTCTCGCCCGCGGTCAGCCCCGACGGGCGGCACTTGGCATTCGTTTCTCGCATCGGGGACGCTTTCCGGCTGCGGCTCATGGACCTGTCCAGCGGTACCGTCACGTCGTTGACCGACACCGCCGCCGACGAGAGCCCGAGCTTTGCCCCCAACGGACGCCTCATCATGTATGCCACCCGGGTGCAGGGCCGCGAGTCGCTGATGACGACCACGCTCGACGGTCGCATCAAAACGCGACTGGCTGCCAGCGGCAACGTGCGTGAGCCCGACTGGGGGCCGTTCCCCGCGTGATCTGCTGATTTTTTTCCGTTTCACTTGTTCCCTTCCCATCCACTGTTTCGGCCATGAAATCTCTGTCCACCACGGTTCGTCTTTTCCCGATTCCCCGTCTGGGCGCCGCCCTGCTGGCGGCTGCCGTACTGGCGGGCTGCTCCAGCGTCAAGCTTGATGAAGCAGCGCCGGTCACCGACCGCACGCCAACGCCCGTGAGTCCGGCCGGTGCGGCGGGTGCAGGCGCGGGCTCGGGCGCGGCGGGTGCCTCCGTGGACGGCCGCACCGTGGTGCCGGTGCAAACCTCACAGCCCGGACAGGCCCAGCCGCCCGCCAACGTCGAGCGCGTCATCTACTTCGACTTCGACTCGTACACGGTCAAGCCGGAGTACATGGCGACGCTGGAGGCGCACGCGCGTTTCCTCAATGCCGACCGCCAGCGCCGCGTGGTGCTGGAAGGCCACACCGACGAGCGCGGCACACGCGAATACAACCTGGCCCTGGGCCAAAAACGCGCCGACGCCGTGCGCCGTGCTCTCGCGCTGCTCGGTGTGCAAGAGTCGCAGATGGAGGCGGTCAGCTACGGCAAAGAAAAACCCGCGGTCGAGGGTAGCGGTGAAGCGGTGTGGAGCCGCAACCGCCGCGTCGAGCTGCAATACCGGTGAAGATGGCCATGATGCGTTCGCGCTTTTCGGGTTGCGGCCTGCGCGGTGCCGCGGCGGGTGCGCTGGCCGCGGTTTGGCTCGCCGTCGCCACGCCCGCCCATGCGATTTTCAGCGACGACGAGGCGCGGCGCGCCATTCTGGATTTGCGCGCTCGGCTCGAGGCACAGCGCCAGACGCTGGAGACCCAACGCCAAGCGCTCGAAGCCGCCGAGCGCCAGTTGCAGGAGCTGCGCGCCGGTGGCGACGCCGCGCGGCGGGGCACGCTCGACGTGGTCAACCAAATCGAGGCGCTGCGGCGCGAGTTGGCCGAACTGCGCGGCCAGCAGGAGCGCCTGGCGCGCGACGTGGCCGACGTCCAGCGCCAGCAGCGCGACGCCCTAGCGGCGTTCGATGAGCGGCTGCGCGCACTGGAGCCCATCAAGGTCAGCGTCGAGGGGGTCGAGTTCACCGCCCGCCCGGACGAGAAGGCGGCGTTCGAGGCCGCGATGGCCGCCCTGCGGGCCTCCGAGTTCGCCCGCGCGGCGCAGGCCTACGCGAGCTTTCTGGCACGCTATCCCGACAGCGGCTACGCTCCCCTGGCCCTGTACTGGCGCGGCAATGCGCTGTATGCGGCACGCGACTACGCCGCCGCCATCCAGAGCTATCAGCGGCTGCTGGAGCAGTTTCCCAAACACCCGCGGGCGCCCGAGGCGATGCTGGCCGTGGCCAGCTGCCAGCTCGAGCTCAAGGACGCGAAAGCGGCGCGCGCCACGTGGCAGGCACTCGTCGCGCGCTACCCCGACTCCGAGGCCGCGGCCACCGCACGCGACCGCTTGGCGCGTCTGCGCTGACGCCCTTGCCGCCCGCGCGGCCATGGCGCAGCGCGGCGCCGGACGTGGGGCCGTAGAATCTGGCCCTCTACCGAGCGCAACACCATGGATTCCGCGGCTTTTCAATCCCTGTATCACACCGTTCTCGGGGCAGCGTTCGCCGTCTCGGCCCTGTTTGGTGCCATCGCGCACCGCACCCACTTTTGCACCATGGGCGCGGTCAGCGACATCGTCAACATGGGCGACTGGACGCGCATGCGCATGTGGATCATGGCCATTGGCGTGGCCATGGTGGGGTTTCATGGCATGGCCGCACTCGGGTGGATCGACCCCACACAAACCATTTACTACAGCGGGCGCGTGATTTGGCTGTCGGCCCTCGTCGGTGGCGCGCTGTTCGGCTTTGGGATGGTGCTGGGGTCTGGGTGCGGTAGCAAGACGCTGGTGCGCATCGGCGGGGGGAGCCTGAAGTCCGTCGTCGTGTTTTTCGTCATGGGCGTGGCGGCGTTTGCGACGCTGCGCGGCATCACCGCCGTGCTGCGGGATCGCACGGTGGATCGGGTCGCGTTCGAGATGCAGCCCGGCAGTCCGCTGTCACTCTGGCTGGCAGCGCACCTGGGTTGGTCGGCCACGGCAGCCCTTTGGATCGGTGTCGGTGTGGGGTTTGCGCTCATCGTTTGGGCGGCTTGGGATGACGGCGTGCGCCGCTCGTCCCAGGCGTGGCTCGCCGGTCTGGGCATCGGCGCGACCGTCGTGGCCATGTGGTGGGTGACGGGACATTTGGGCTTCGTGCCCGAACACCCCGAGACGCTGGAGCCCGTCTTCGTGGCCACCAACAGCGGTCGCATGGAGGCGCTCACCTTCACCGCCCCCATGGCCTATACGCTGGACTGGTTGATCTATTTCAGCGACCAAAACAAGGTGCTGAGTCTCGGCGTGGTCTCGGTTCTGGGTGTGGTGGCCGGGGCGCTGGCACACGCACTGGCCACGCGCACCTTCCGTTGGGAGGGCTTCGCGGGCACGCGTGACACCGCGCTGCATCTGGTGGGGGCGCTGTGCATGGGGGTGGGCGGTGTCACCGCCATGGGCTGCACCATTGGGCAGGGCTTGTCCGGTGTCTCGACGCTGAGCCTGACCAGTGTCGTGGCCTTCGCAGGTATCCTGCTGGGTGCCGTCGCGGGTCTGCGGCTCCAGCTGTGGTTGTTGGAACGCGAGTGAGCGCCGAGCCGTCTGCCACCGAGATCGGACAGGGCGCGGCTGACTTCGAACGCCGCTTTGGCGGCTTGCGTCGACTGTACGGGCCGGGTGGGGCGCAGCGCATCTTCGACGCCCACGTGATCGTCGTCGGCATCGGCGGTGTCGGTTCTTGGGCCGCGGAGGCACTCGCGCGCAGTGGGGTGGGGCGCATCACCCTCATCGATCTGGATCACATCGCCGAGTCGAACACCAACCGCCAGATCCATGCGCTCGAGGGCAGCTACGGTCAGGCCAAGGTCGAGGCCATGCGCGCGCGTATCGCCGCCATTCACCCCGGCTGCCACGTGCTGGCGATCGACGACTTCGTCACGCCCGACAACTGGCTCTCGTTGCTGGCGCACGCTCGTGCGCAGCAAGGCATGCAGGGGCCGCTGGCCGTCATCGATGCCTGCGATCAGATGGCGGCCAAAGTCACGCTGGCCGCCTGGAGCCGGGATGAGCACGTGCGGTTCGTGACCGTGGGCGCGGCCGGCGGCAAGCGTCGGGGCGAGCAGGTCGAAATCGCCGACATCGCGTTCGCCACCCACGACCCCCTGCTGGCGCAGCTGCGGCAACGCCTGCGCAAGGCGCACGGCGCGCCGCGCCAGGGTGCCATCGGGGTGACCGCGGTTTTTAGCCGCGAGGCCGTGCGGCCACCCGATGCTGCCTGCATGGCGGCAGGGATGCCGGACGGCTCGCTCAACTGCCACGGCTACGGCTCTAGCGTGGCGGTCACCGCTACCTTTGGCCTGTGCGCCGCGGGTTGGGTGATGGATGCCATCGCTAGCGATGCCTGAGCGCCTTACGCGGCAAAAACGCTTGAAATTGTTGCTATAATGTGAGCTTTCGCGCGGTGCAGTAGAGAGCTGTCGCGAATGAGGGGTCGTTAGCTCAGTCGGTAGAGCAGCGGACTTTTAATCCGTTGGTCGCAGGTTCGAATCCTGCACGACCCACCAACGATATCATAGGGTTGCGCAACGTTTCCCGTCGGCTGCGGGTTTCTTGCGTGTCCAAGCTGTGACCGACGCCCTGTTTACCCGGGTGAATTGGTTGCTGCCGTGAAGGTCAGATCCCAGAAAGATCCGCTCAGGGCTCGGCCGTATTCTCCCCCACCAAGCGCTCGGGCTGTGTGTCGCTGCCCCACAGCCGGGCGATCACAGTGCCGGTCTGCGTGAGGTCCCCGCTGGTCCAAAAGCGCACCATTCCCCCTCGTGGGCGGGAGTTGAGTAGCCCGGCTTCGGTCAGCCGGCGCGCCAGTTCACGCGCCACGGCGGGGGCGGGGTCGAGGATCGCGACGGACGGACCCGCGATGCGTTGAATGACGGGCAGCAAGAACGGGTAGTGGGTGCAGCCTAGCACCAGGACGTCGGCACCGGCATCCAGCAGCGGTTGCACGCGGTCGGCCACGGCCGCTTCGGTATCGGGACCGTCCAGTTCGCCGCGCTCGACGCGCTCGACCCAGCCGGGACAGGCTTGGCGCAGTACCTGCACACCCGCCGCGTACTCGGCGATGAGGCGGGTCAGCCCTGGGCTGGCGACCGTGTTGCGCGTGGCCAGCACGCCAATGACGCCGCTGCGCGTCAGCGCAGCCGCGGGTTTGACGGCCGGCTCGATGGCCACCAATGGCCACCCGGGGTGCTGCGCGCGCAGGGCCTGAATGGACAGGCCCGTGACGGTGTTGCAGGCCACCACGACCGCCTTGCACCCCGCACGCCGCAGTTGCCGCAGGATGTGTTCAGCCCGCGCCTGTACGAAAGCTGGAGGCTTGTCGCCATAGGGCGCATGGCCCGAGTCGGCGACGTAGATGAGGTCTTCGCCGGGCAGCAGGCGGTGGATTTCGCGCAGTACCGACAAGCCACCGACGCCGGAGTCGAAGACGCCAATCGGGGCCTCGGCGGGCGCGAGGTCGGGAGCCGTCGTCATGGACGGTGGGGGGCGGGCGGTTCAGCCAGCCAGCGCGCCCTTGACCGCAGCGGATACCTGCGCCATGTCGGCCTGCCCGGCGAGCTCGGCTTTGGCCAGCGCCATGACTTTGCCCATGTCCGTGGGCGTGGGCGCGCGGCCCAAATCGGCCGCGACACGGGCGACGATGTTCTGGACGGCGGCGGCAATCGCCGCGGCATCCAGTCGTGCGGGCAGATAGGCTTCCAGCACGGCGGCTTCGGCGCGTTCTTGGTCCGCCAGATCGGTGCGGCCTGCTTGTTCGTAGGCGGCTATCGAGTCGCGGCGCTGCTTGAGCAACTTGTCCACCACCGCGACGACGCCGGCGTCATCCAGCGTGGTGCGCTCGTCCACTTCCTTCTGCTTGATGGCGGCCAGCAGCAGTCGGATGGCGCCCAGGCGCGCGCTGTCTTTGGCGCGCATGGCGGCTTTCATGTCGTCGGTGATGCGGTCTTTCATAGACATGGCAGGGTCGCTCCGTATCAGCGGTGTCGATACCAATACGCAAGCCCGCCGGAGCGTCCTCGGGCGGGCTTGGGGGTCGGCGCAAGCCGAGTGGGGTGGCGCCCCGTTCAGTACAGGCGCTGCGGCAGCTGTTGCGAGCGCACACGCTTGAGGTGGCGCTTGATAGCGGCTGCCTTTTTGCGCTTGCGCTCGGCGGTGGGCTTTTCGTAGAACTCGCGGGCGCGCAGCTCGTTGAGCAGGCCCAGCTTTTCGATCGTGCGCTTGAAGCGGCGCAGGGCGACGTCGAACGGTTCGTTGTCTTTAACGCGGATGGTGGTCATTGGCCAATGGTTTCCGAAAGTGCGCCAGGGGCCGCACGTGGGGAAGATCAGACCCGACGGGGCTTGCCTGGCAAGGGTTCCTCGTCGACAAGGTGATCACGGCAGACGAGGCTTTGCCAGCAAAGACCAGTATTATAGCAAGATCCATTTGGGCAGAGGAGGGCTCGAGGATGTTCGATTCGGCCGAGATCGGTCACCGCATCGATCGCGCGACCTACAAGGCAGAGGTGCCGGCCTTGCGCGCCGCATTGCTCGACGCCCAATATGAGCTGTTGCGCCGTGCCGATCGGGCGGTGGTGGTGCTCATCAACGGTGTCGATGGGGCAGGGCGCAGCGAGACGGTCAACACGCTCAATGCCTGGATGGACCCGCGCCACATCCGCACGGAGGCGTTCGATGCCATGACGCCGGAGGAGCGCCGCTGGCCCGAGATGTGGCGCTTTTGGCAGGTGTTGCCGCCCAAAGGGCGCATCGCCATGCTGTTCGGCTCATGGTACACCGACCCCATCCTAGCACGGGTGATGGGTGACGACGACGCCGACCGGTTTGTGCACCGGCTCGAGCGCATTCGCCAGTTCGAGCGCATGCTGGTGGCCGAGGGGGTGGTGCTGGTCAAGTTCTGGTTCCATCTGTCCAAGAAAGCAGCCAGGCGGCGCTTGAAGGATTTGGCGGCCGACCCTCGCACGGCGTGGCGCATTGGCCCGCGCGAGCGCGAGCACCTGAAGCACTACGACGAATTCATCGAGGCCAGCGACGAAGCGTTGCGCAAGACAAGCCTGGGCGAGGCACCCTGGATCGTGATCGAGGGCAGTGACGTGTGCTATCGCGAGCTGACCGCCGGGCGGCATCTGCTGTCGGTGCTGCAGCACACGGCCAAGCCAGCCCCGCCCACGCCGCCCCTGCCGCCCAGCGTGATCGAGACGGGCACGGATGACGTGACGTTGCTGCGGGCGCAAGACTACAGCCGGCGCCTGCCGCGCGAGCGCTACGACCGGTTGCTCGAGCGCTGGCAGAGCCGCTTGAATCTGCTCAGCCGCGACGCGCGCCTGCGCGAGCGCTCGCTGGTGGTGGTGTTCGAAGGCATGGACGCGGCGGGCAAGGGCAGCACCATCCGGCGCATCACGCAAGCGCTCGATGCACGCTTTTATCGGGTGGTGCCGGTGGCCGCGCCGAACGAAAACGAGCGCGCCCAGCCCTATCTGTGGCGCTTCTGGCGCTACATTCCGCCCCATGGTCGGGCGGTCATCTTCGACCGCTCCTGGTACGGCCGGGTATTGGTGGAGCGGGTGGAGGGCTTTTGCAGCGAGGCCGACTGGATGCGCGCTTACGGCGAGATCAATGCCTACGAGGAGGAGCTGGCCGAGGCGGGCGTGATCATCGTCAAGTTCTGGCTGGCCATCACGCCTGAGGAGCAGCTTCGGCGCTTTCGCGAGCGCGAGACGACACCGCACAAGCAGTTCAAGATCACCCCCGAGGATTGGCGCAACCGGGAAAAGTGGCCCGCCTACGAGCGCGCGGTGCAGGACATGGTGGATCGCACCTCGACCCGGGTGGCGCCATGGCACATCGTGGCGTCGGACGACAAGCTGTGGTCACGCATCGAGGTGCTGCGCACGCTGTGTCAGCAGGTCGAGGCGGCGTTGCAGCGGCAGCCGCGCAAGCACGGGGTCTAGCCGTCCGCAGCCAGGGCGGGCAAGCCATGCCGCGCGCGGGCCCGCGCGCACGCGTCGCTGCCGGCCTCGAACTCGCGGCACGGTGACGGGCGCCACTCGTAGATGGCACAGGCGACGCGCTCGCCGAGTGTGCCCGTCAGCGCCGCACAGCGCGGTGGCCAGTGATCGGTGCCGCGCATGCGCACCGTGGCACCTGCCACCTCCACCACCAAGCCATCGGGGACACTGCCGCCGCACGAGGCGGTTTCGTAAACGGAGAAGTCGACGCGAAAATGGGCGCAGCACGCGCCGCAGCGCAGGCAGTCGCTCATGGGCGTCCGATGGGGGCGACGGGTGTTTCAGGCCAGGCGGCCCAGCAGCAAATACTCCATCAAGGCCTTTTGCACGTGCATGCGGTTTTCGGCTTCGTCCCAGACGACGGACTGAGGTCCATCGATCACCTCGGCCGCGACCTCTTCGCCGCGGTGGGCGGGCAGGCAGTGCATGAACAAGGCGTCCGGCTTCGCCACCGCCATCATGGCCGGGGTCACGCACCAGGCGGCAAACGCTTGCTTGCGCACCTCGTTTTCGGCCTCGAAGCCCATGCTCGTCCACACGTCGGTGGTGACCAGGTCGGCGCCACGGCAGGCGTCCATCGGGTCGTCGAACACCTGCCAGAAGTCGCCCGGCGGCACACCGGCCACCGCGGGGTCGACCTCATAGCCGCGGGGCGTGCTGATGTGCACGCGAAAGCCCAGAATCTGCGCCGCTTGCAGCCAGGTGTTGGCCATGTTGTTGCCGTCGCCCACCCAGGCCACGGTGATGCCGCGCAGCGCCGCGGGGTCGATCGAGCCGTCGGCACGTCGGCCGCGGTACTCCAGCCAGGTGAACAGATCGGCCAGGATCTGGCAGGGGTGAAACTCGTTGGTCAGCCCGTTGATGACGGGCACGCGCGAGTGTGCGGCAAAGCGCTCGATCTTGCTTTGCTCGAAGGTACGGATCATGACGAGGTCGACCATGCGGCTGATGACGCGCGCGGTGTCCTCGATGGGCTCGCTGCGGCCAAGCTGGCTGTCGCCCGTGGTCAGGTGCACGACGGAGCCACCCATCTGGTACATGCCCGCCTCGAAGCTCACGCGCGTGCGCGTGCTCGCCTTCTCGAAGATCATGGCCAACGTGCGGTCGGGGTCGGCAAATGGCTGGTAGCGTTCGACCGCCTTGAACTTGTGCTTGACGAACGCCGCGCGCACGAACAAATACGCGTATTCGTCGGCGGTCAAGTCCTTGAACTGCAGGTAGTGTTTCATGCGCTCGTCTCGTTCAGGAAGGCCCGCACCTGCGGCACCAGTTTGGCCACGATTTCGTCGGCTTCGGCGTGCGTCAGAATCAACGGCGGCACGAGGCGGATCACCCGCTCGGCCGTGACCGACAGCAACAGGCCGGCCCGCGCACACCGCTGCACCAAGTCGCCGCACGGGCGGTCCAACTCGATGCCCAGCATCAGCCCTTTGCCGCGGATCTCGCGCACGCCCGGCACCCCGTGCAGCGCCGCCCACAGTTGGGTGTGCAGATGGGTGCCGACCTTGGCCGCGTTGTCCAGCAGCCCCTCGTCTTCCATGATGCGGATCGTCTCCAGCCCCGCGCGCATGGCCAGCGGGTTGCCGCCGAACGTGGTGCCGTGGTTGCCCGGCTGAAAAATGTGGGCTGCCTTGGGGCCCGCAACCACCGCGCCGATGGGCACACCCGAGCCCAGCCCTTTGGCCAGCGGCATGACATCGGGCCGGATGCCGGCCCATTGGTGCGCGAACCATTTGCCCGTGCGCCCCATGCCGCACTGAACCTCGTCGATCATGAGCAGCCAGTCGTGCTCGTCGCACAGCGCGCGCACGCCGGCCATGTATTCCGGCGACAGCGGGTGGACACCGCCTTCGCCCTGGATCGCCTCGAAAAACACCGCCACCACGTTGGGGTTGCCCGCGGTGGCCGCGCGCAGGGCATCAAGGTCGTTGATGGGCACGCGGATAAAGCCCTCGACCAGCGGCTCGAAGCCCGCTTGCACCTTGGGGTTGCCCGTGGCCGACAGGGTGGCGATCGAGCGGCCGTGGAAGGCTTTTTCGTATACGACGATTTGGGGGCGATCGATGCCCTTGTCGTGGCCGAACTTGCGCGCGAGTTTCAGCGCCGCCTCGTTGGCCTCCAGCCCAGTGGAGCAGAAGAACACCTTGTCCAGCCCGCTGCGCTCGCACAGCGCGGCGGCCAGCGGCTCGGTCAGCGGGTGGTGGTAGTAGTTGCTGATGTGGATGAGTCGCTCGACTTGCTCTTGCAACGCCTTGACCAGGCGCGGGTGGGCGTGGCCCAGCGTGTTGACCGCGATACCCGCCAGCGCGTCGAGGTACTCGCGGCCCTCCACGTCCCAGACACGACAGCCGCGCCCATGCGACAGCATGATGGGCACGCGGGCGTAGGTGGACATCACGTGGGGTTCGGCAGGAGCGTTCATGGGCGTGCGGGTTTTGATTTGGGGTGAGAAATGCCAGCGGGCCAACGCTGGATTCTAGTTCTTGTCTCTGCAGCGGGGTTGCCGTCGGGTGCGTCAAGTCTTATATAAGATACAATACTTGTCAGGCGACGGGAGCGATCCTCGCGTTGCCGCGGCCCCCGCGCGGGAGCCGAAGCCCACCCCAACCATGGCCGCTTGCCCACCGGCACGGGGCCCATTCAGCGCGATGGTCACGCCCAACGCCCAACAAGTCTTCATCCAGGGGGTCACCCGCAGTGGCCGGACGTTTCGTCCCAGCGATTGGGCCGAGCGGCTGGCGGGTGTCATGAGCCCGTTTCATCCCCAAGCCGGCCAGGGGCCTGGCGGGCACCTGCGCTATTCGCCGTGGGTGATTCCCACCGTCGTCAATGGCATCAAGTGCGTGGTCGTCGACCGGGCGTTGCGCGATTACGACGTGCGGGCATGGGACTTCGTGATGGGGTTCGCGCGCGACAACGACTTGGTCGTGACCGAGGCGTGCCTGCTGCCCGAGGCGCCGTCGACCGAGTCGTCGGCGGGTCGTTCGCGCTGACGCGGGCGTGGGGGATGCGCGCCGCGGCGGCGGGTGCGCGAGCGACCCTCCCAATGGAAACAGGCCGCCGGGCTGTCGCCTCGGCGGCCTGTTCGGTGCGGCTTTGCTGGCAGCGCACCCGGTCCAAACGGCGGATGGGCGGTGGCTGGCGGCCACCGGCATCCGGGCGGGGGGTGTGTCGCCGTCAGGCGGCAGCGGTGGCCAGGGCCTTGACCTTCGCCGACAGGCGGCTCTTGTCGCGGGCGGCCTTGTTTTTGTGGAAGATGCCTTTGTCGGCGATGGTGTCGACGATCGACTGCATCTGGGCGAACAGCGCGGTCGCCTGGGCCTTGTCGCCAGCGGCGACGGCCTTCTCGACCTTCTTGATCGCGGTGCGGTAGCGCGAGCGCAGCGAGCTGTTGTGCGCGTTCAGCTTGGTGTCTTGACGGGCGCGCTTGCGGCCGGAGGCCAGGCGCGGGGACTTTTTGGATTTGCTTGCCATGAATCGTTTCCTGTGGGGTTGGTGGATGTTGCCAGCAAAGCCCGCCATTATAAGGCGCGCAAGAATTTCTTGGGGCTGGCATTTGCGCCGAAGCGCAAGCATTCATCGATTGACCGAAGTCAAGTGGGTGCAAGCTTGTTCGGGCATACTCGGACGCGCGCGTGGATCGCGAGAGTGGCCGGTGCGTGCCGTGCCGCCCGAGATCCGGTTCGTCCATCGTTTGCGTTTTCCGATTTCGCCATGTCTGTGACCCCCAACGTGTCCGCGCCCGAGGCGTCCCAACCCATTCCTCCGGGGCAGCCGCTGCCCCACCGCAAGGTCATCCGCAGCTGGATCACACCGCTCGGCGAGCGCCGCACGGCCATCGCCATCGCCTTGTTGCTGCTGGATTGGGCCATCTTCGCGGCGTTGATCGCGGGGACGATCGTGTTTGAGGCGTGGTGGGCCAAGCTGTTGTGCGGGTTGGCTGCGGGCTTCGTCATCGGGCGGCTGTTCATCATCGGGCACGACGCCTGCCACCAGAGCTACACGCCGCACCGCGGCTTGAACAAGGTGCTGGGTCGCATCGCGATGATTCCGTCGCTGACGCCCTACAGCCTGTGGGAGGTCGGCCACAACGTGGTGCACCACGGCTACACCAACCTCAAGGGAGTGGACTTCGTCTGGGCGCCGCTGACCAAGGCCGAGTTCGACGCGCTGTCGCCCGGCCGCCGTCTGCTGGAGCGTATCTACCGCAGCGGCTGGGGCCCCGCGCTGTACTACTTCATCGAGATGTGGTGGCTGCGCATGTTCTTCCCGCGCAAGACCTATATGGGCACGCGCCGGCCTGAGTTCTTCTGGGATGGCGTGTTCGTGCTCGGCGTCGGGCTGCTGTGGATCGGCGGCATGGTCTGGGCGGCGCTGGCCACGGGGCAGTCGGTGTGGCTGCAGGTGGTCATGGGCTTCGTGGTGCCCTTCGTGTTCTGGAACGCGATGATCGGCTTCGTGGTGTACGTGCACCACACCCACCCCGCCGTGCAATGGCATGACGACAAGGCCGCCTGGGCCAAGGCGGCGCCGTTCGTGTCCACCACGGTGCACCTGGAGTTCCCGCTACGCGTCGGTGCGCTGATGCACCACATCATGGAGCACACGGCGCACCACGTGGACATGAGCGTACCGCTGTACAAGCTCAAGCAGGCCCAGAAGAAGCTGGAGGACATGCTGCCCGGCCGCATCATCATTCAGCGCTTCAGCTGGCGCTGGTACTTCGATACGGCACGCCGCTGCAAGCTGTACGACTTTACGCGCCGCTGCTGGACCGACTTCCAGGGCCGCCCCACCAGCGATCCTGCACCATCGTACGCCTGAGTGGTGGGCCGGACGTTGTCGCTGCGCAGCAGCCATCGGCCACGGGGGCGCCGGCCGCCATGGCATGGCGCATTTGGCGCCGCCTGTGATGCGGTGCGACAATAGCGCCCGATGACGCACGCTTTTTCCGAATTGAATCTGGCCGATCCCCTGGCGCGCGCCGTGGCCGAGATGGGCTATACGGCGATGACGCCCATCCAGGCGCAGGCCATTCCCGTCGTGCTGCAAGGGCGCGACGTCATGGGCGCCGCGCAGACCGGCACCGGCAAGACGGCGGCGTTTTCGCTGCCGTTGCTGCAGCGGCTGTTGCGCCATGCCAACACCTCCACATCGCCGGCGCGCCATCCGGTGCGCGCGCTGGTGCTGCTGCCCACGCGCGAGCTGGCTGACCAGGTGGCGCAGCAGATCAAGCTCTACGCCAAATACACCCCGCTGCGCTGCGCCGTGGTGTTCGGCGGCATGGACATGAAGCCACAGGTGGAAGAGCTGCGCAAGGGCGTAGAGGTCTTGGTGGCCACGCCTGGCCGCTTGCTCGACCACATCGAGGCCAAGACGGCCGTACTCAACCAAGTCGAGTATGTGGTGCTGGACGAGGCGGACCGGATGCTCGACATCGGGTTTTTGCCTGATCTGCAGCGCATCTTGTCGTACCTGCCCAAGCAGCGCACGACGTTGCTGTTTTCGGCCACCTTTTCGCCGGAGATCAAGCGCCTGGCGGCCAGCTACCTGCAAGACCCGGTGGTCATCGAGGTCGCGCGTGCCAACACCACGGCCTCGACCGTGGAGCAACGCTTTTTCCGCGTCGAGGAAGAGGACAAACGCCAGGCGCTCAAGCAGCTCTTGCGCGAGCACCAGGTGACGCAAGCGTTTGTCTTCGTCAACAGCAAGCTGGGCTGCGCGCGACTGGCGCGTGCGTTGGAGCGCGACGGGTTGCGGGTGGCCGCACTGCACGGCGACAAGAGCCAGGACGAGCGCCTCAAGGCGCTGGACGCGTTCAAGCAGGGGCAGGTCGATCTGTTGGTGTGTACCGACGTCGCCGCGCGCGGGCTCGACATCAAGGATGTGCCGGCGGTGTTCAACGTCGACATCCCGTTCAACGCGGAAGATTACGTTCACCGTATCGGCCGCACGGGTCGCGCCGGTGCCTCGGGGTTGGCGGTGTCGTTCGTGAGTGCCAAGGATGCCCGTCTGCTGGCCGAGATCGAAAAACTCATCGGCCGCAAGGTCGAGGTCGAGCCGCTGGACATCGACGACGAGCGCCGCTCCCGTGCGCGGCCGCCGCGCAGTGCCGAGGGGGCGCGCGCAGCGGCCTCGGCGCCCGCTCCTGCGGAGCCGCCACGCGAGAGGACCACGTCTGGACCGGCAGCCGCGCGCCCGGCGCGTGCGGCGTCGACGCGCCGTGCCCCCGCCGATCCGCTGCTCGACCAGCCCTATGAGCCATCGCTGCCGCCGGACGTCCGTCCGGATTGGGAACAACCCGTCAAGGCACCGGCGCCGAAGGGTTTGTCCGCGTACATCCGACCCAAGCGCAAAGTGGCAGCGCTGTTGCGCGTCCCGCAGGCAGTCGCTAGCCCTCCCGCCCCGGCACCCGCGCCTGCGGACACGGTATCTGGATGATTTCCACACCAGCGGCGGTTCCCGGTGGTGTGTCGTCGGGCAGCCGTGCGGCGCTCAACGAACCTCCCCACACACAGCCCGTGTCCAGCGCCAGTAGGTCGGGCCGCTGCAGCAGGCCCAGCGTGGACCAGTGGCCGAACGCGATTGGGGTATCGGCGCTGCGCCGCCCCGGCACGTCGAACCATGGTACATAGCCCGGGGGCGCGTCGGCGGCGCCATCCTTGGTCGCAAACTCCATGTGTCCGTCGGGCGTACAAAAACGAAGCCGGGTCAGCGCGTTGACGATGACGCGCCAGCGTGCGGGCCCGTGCAGCGTGTCGTCCCAGGCGGTGGGCGTGTTGCCATACATTTGGCGCAGCCACTCGGCCACGTCCGCACCGCGCAAGACCTGCTGCACCTCGGCTGCCAGTGCCAGCACTTGCTGCGCCGTCCAGGCGGGCAGCACGCCCGCGTGCACCAGCAGCCAGCCGCGCTCCATCAACGCCAACGGCCGCTGTCGCAGCCAGTCCAGCAGCGCTGCACGGTCGGGGGCGTTCAGGATGGCGTCCAGCGTGTCGCTGCGGTGCGGCACGCGCACCCCGGCCGCCACTGCCAGCAGATGCAGGTCGTGGTTGCCCAGCAGGGTGTCGGCCGCGTCGTCGAGCGCGCGCAGCCGCCGCAGCACGGCCAGCGAGTCGGGGCCGCGGTTGACCGCATCGCCCAGCAAGACGAAGCGATCGCGGCTCGGTGAAAAGCCCACCTCCGCCAGCAGCAGCCCCAGCGCGGCGTCACACCCCTGGACATCGCCAATCAGGTAAAGTGCCATCGGACAGATTATGGACATCCTGCTGATCGTTTTCCTGACGCTGCTCAACGGGGCGTTTGCGATGTCGGAGCTGGCCCTGGCGGCCAGCCGTCGGGCGCGGCTGTCGACGTTGGCCGAGGCCGGCGACCGGGGCGCACGCACCGCGCTGCAGCTGCTGGACAACCCGACGCAGTTCTTGTCTTCGGTGCAGGTGGGCATTACCTCCATCGGAATGCTCAACGGCATCGTTGGAGAGGCCGCGTTCAGCGACGACCTGGCGGCGTGGCTGATGCGCTGGGGATGGTCCGAGGTGACCGCGTCGGTGTCGGCGACGGCCATCGTCGTCGTGGCGATCACGTTTTTGACCATCGTATTCGGCGAGCTGGTGCCCAAGCGAATTGGCCAGCTGTACCCAGAGGCGGTTGCCCGGTGGGTCGCGCGGCCGATGGCCGCCGTGGCACGGGTGGCCAAGCCGTTCGTGCTGTTGCTCTCAGCCACCACGCAGGGGGTGCTGCGTTTGCTGCGGATCGACACGGACGTTGCCCAAACCGTGACCGAGGAAGAAATCCACGCCAGCCTGCGCGAGGGGCTCGGTGCGGGTGTGATCAAACGGCAGGAGCACCGCATGGTGCGCAACGTGCTGGCGCTCGACGAGCGTCAGCTCAGCAGTTTGATGGTGCCGCGCTCGGACATCGATTGGCTGGACGCTGGTCAGCCATTGTCGGTCGTGCTGGAGCGGGCCCGTCATGGGGGGCATTCGTGGTACCCAGTGTGTCGTGGCGGGCTGGACGACGTCACGGGTGTGGTGCATTTGTCGCATTTGATCGCGTTGGACGAGATGGGGGGACGCGAGCAGGACTGGTACCGGGATGCGCGTCCGGCGGTGTTCGTGCCGGAGACCTTGACCGCGCTGGACCTGCTAGAGCAGTTTCGCGCACGCGCCATGCGCATGGTATTCGTGGTGGACGAGTACGGCGAGGTGCAGGGGCTGCTGACGCCGCTGGACGTGCTGGAGGCGATCACGGGCGAGCTGTTCAGCGCCGAGCCGCACGACGCGTGGGCGACGCCGCAGCCGGATGGGTCGTGGTTGTTCGACGGCGCCATGCCAGCGCACGAGTTCAAGTCGCGCCTGGACATCGCGGCGCTGCCCGACGAGGAACACGACCGCTACGCCACGTTGGCGGGGCTGATGCAAACGGTGGCCGGCGCGCTGTTGCAGGTAGGCGACGCGGTGGACGTGGCGGGCTGGCGCCTCACGGTGCTGTCGATGCAGGGCCGGCGGATCGACCGCGTGCGCGCCGAGCGGCTGCCGGCTGACGAACCTGGGCCAGCGCCTGCTCCCGATGCGCGTACAGCCAGTCCTTGAACGCGGCTGCGGCCGGTGACAGCCGCTTGCCGCGCGGCGTGACCACGTACCACTGCCGCAGCAGTGGAAAGCCCTGCACGTCCAGCTGCACCAGCTCGCCCAGCGCCAGCTCGGCCACCACGGTGTGCGCCGACAACACCGCCAGCCCCAGGCCACCGGCGACGGTCTGCTTGATCGCCTCGTTGCTGCCGACTTCGAGGCGCGCCCGCGGCGTGACGCCCACCGCCTCGAAAAAACGCTCCATCGTGGCGCGCGTGCCACTGCCCGGCTCGCGCAGGATGAAGGGCTCGTCGGCCAAGCGCCGGGGGTCGATGTGGCGCTCGCGCGCCAGCGGATGGTGGGGCGGGGCCACCAGCACCAGCGGATTGTCGGCGAACGGCTCGCACTGCACGTCCCAGTCTTGTGGGGGTTGGCCGAGGATGTAGAGATCGTCCTGATTGGCGGCCAGCCGCTGCAGCAGGGCGTCGCGGTTGCCCACCACCATGGCCACGTCGATGCCGGGGTGCGCGGCCGCAAAGCCGCCTAGCAACTTGGGCACCACGTATTTCACCGTCGTCAGAATGGCCAGGCGAACGCTCCCTTTTTCGATGCCTTGCAGCGCGGCCAGATCTTCCCCCAGGCGGCGCAGACGCTCGTCCACATCCGTGGCGGCCTCGGCCAGCATGCGCCCAGCGGCCGTGAGGTAGATGCGTCGCCCGATCTGTTCCACCAAGGGCTGCCCCACCGTCTCGGCCAACTGCTTGACCTGCAGCGACAGGGTGGGCGGCGCTAGGTGCAGCGCCTCGGCCGCGCGCGCGAAGCTGCCGTGCGTGGCGACCGCGTGGAAGATGCGCAGCTGATGCAGGGTCAGGTGACGGGGGTTCATAAATTTATAAAAGTAAAAGATTAGGCTTTGAATATTTTACTTTGACTTTCCTTGGCGCTCGCCTATAGTCCGAACAGCCCCGAGGCAACGGGTTCGCCCAACCACCATGAGATCCGAGGAGTGAGCATGGCCGTCAAAACGTACAACGCTGGCGTCAAAGAATACCGCCAGACCTATTGGATGCCCGACTACACCCCCTTGGACACCGACCTGCTGGCGGTGTTCAAGATCGTGCCGCAGCCGGGGGTAGATCGCGAGGAAGCGGCAGCCGCCGTGGCGGCCGAGTCGTCCACCGGTACCTGGACGACGGTGTGGACCGACTTGCTGACCGACCTGGACTACTACAAGGGCCGCGCTTACCGTATCGAGGACGTGCCCGGTGACGACACCGCGTTCTACGCCTTCATCGCGTACCCGATCGACCTGTTCGAAGAGGGTTCGGTGGTCAACGTGTTCACCTCGCTGGTGGGCAACGTGTTCGGCTTCAAGGCCGTGCGCTCGCTGCGCCTGGAGGACGTGCGCTTCCCCATCGCCTACGTCAAGACCTGCGGCGGGCCGCCCAACGGTATTCAGGTCGAGCGCGACATCATGAACAAGTACGGCCGTCCGCTGCTGGGCTGCACCATCAAGCCCAAGCTGGGACTGTCGGCCAAAAACTACGGCCGCGCGGTGTACGAGGCGCTGCGCGGGGGGCTGGACTTCACCAAGGACGACGAGAACGTCAACAGCCAGCCGTTCATGCGCTGGAAGCAGCGCTTCGACTTCGTGCAAGAGGCCACCGAGAAGGCCGAGCGCGAGACCGGTGAGCGCAAGGGCCACTACCTGAACGTGACCGCGCCCACGCCGGACGAAATGTTCAAGCGCGCGGAGTACGCGAAGTCGATCGGCGCGCCCATTATCATGCACGACTACCTGACCGGTGGTTTTTGTGCGCACACGGGGCTGGCCAATTGGTGCCGCGACAACGGCATGCTGCTGCACGTGCACCGCGCGATGCACGCGGTGATCGACCGCAA
>DYIC01000057.1 GCA_020723845.1 Hydrogenophaga sp. | reverse complement strand
AAGCGAGAATGGCGCGCGTCGCGCAGCCACTCGAACCCCACCATCTCGACGGTCACCAACTCCACCCCACTGCTGGCCAACCGGTCGAACGCGGCGTCTCGGTCCCGCTCCCGACGCGACCCACAGGCATCGGTCACGACCCACACGTCCAGCTCGTGCTCGAGCAGACCGAGCGCTGTTTGCAGCAAGCACACGTGCGCCTCACAACCGGCCAGCACGACCGTCTGGCGCGCGGGGACTGCGGGCTTTTGCAGGTGTTTGGGCAGGCTGCGTGCGTTGCCCGTGGGGCGCACGGGCGCCTGCAGCGCCGCCAACAGGCCGCTGTCACAGGCATCGAACGCGGTTTTGGCAAACACCTGCCGGCAGCGGCTGCGCAGCTCGGCGGGCAACGCCCCCAGGCGCTCGGGGGCCTGCTCTGTGCCCCACACCGGCACATCCAGCAACTGGGCCAGCTGGGCCAGCACGGTAGCCCGCTGCAGCACGTCATCGCCGTGGGCGATCGCGGCCATCAAACGGGGCTGGTAGTCCACCAGGACGAGCTGGCAGTCGCGTAGATCCAACAACATGGGGGGTTTTCCTCGCTGATGCGTGGGCGGCCATTGACGAGCCGCACCATCTGGCCGTAATGTCACCGCCATGACCAGAACGAGCGGTTATTCGGCACCGTGTATGCGATCGTCGGCACGCAGCAGGCGCTGGGCGGCCGTGCTCGCGTTGATCGCGGCCAGTGGCTGGCTGCCCGTCGCCGAGGCCCGCGATCCTATCATGGAGCTGCTGGCGGCGCGGGGGGTGGTGCCGTCTGCCGCCGCAGCCGCGTCGGTCGTGGGCGAGCCCATCGGTGATTCCGAGGGCGGCACGCCCAATGCCTCGACCCCGGGTGTTTTCCGCCGAGATGACGAGCCGGGCCGTCGCTCCGCCGCACTGGTCTATGCGATGGCGTATGTCGGTGTCCCCTACCAGCGGGGTGGCACCGGGTTCGAACAGGGCGTGGACTGCAGCGGCTTCGTGCAGGTGACGTTTTGGGAGAGCGCGGGCATCCGCCTGCCACGGCGCTCGGTCGAACAAGCCCAGGCCACGCAAGCGATCGAGCCCGACGCGCTGGAACCCGGCGACCTGGTGTTTTTCAACACCCAAGGGCAGTCGTTCAGCCACGTCGGGATCTACGTGGGCCAAGGGCGCTTCATCCATTCCCCACGTACGGGGGCGCAGGTGCGGCTGGAACGGCTCGACGACCGCTACTGGCGCTCCCGTTTCGACGGGGCGCGGCGGGTCATTGGTGGCGCGGCCAGCGGCTGACGGCGACCGCTGGCCACACCCGTCCCCGGTCAGTCATGCCGCAGCGGCAGCGGCCTTGCGCAAAATGTCGTACAGCTCGTCCTTGAGGCGCAGCTTTTCTTTCTTCAACGTTTCGATCTGCTCGTGCGTCGCAGGCTCGATACCCTGCTCCATGCGCTGGATGCGTTCGTCCAGCTCGTTGTGCTTGTCGAACAGACGCGTGAAATGGTGGTTGTGGTGCTTGAGTTTGCTGATCAGGTCGCGGTACTCGGGGAACATGATCTCTCCTGTGTCAGTGGTCAACGATCGATGGATCAACTGTAACCGAGCCCAGCGCACCTTCCCGGCGAAGGCTGCCAGCAGTGGCGCGCTTTTTGACGCAACGCAAACCGCCCCGCCCCAGGTACAGCGCTCGCCACAGCCTCATCCATCGCGCCGAACACAGTCAGCGAAGTAGCGCTTGCCACCATCGAACGTCTCTTCGATGACCAGCCCATGGATGTCGGTCTCGAACCCCGGGCAGCGTTCGTTGAACTCGCGCGAAAACTTCAGGTAGTCCACGATGCGGCGGTTGAACACTTCACCCGGGATGAGCAGCGGAATGCCAGGCGGATACGGCGTGATGAGGGCAGTGGTGATGCGCCCCTCCAGCTCGTCGATCGGCACGCGCTCGGTGTTGCGGCGCGCGATCTGCGCGTAGGCGTCACTGGGCTTCATGGCCGGCGTCAGATCGCTCAGGTAGATCTCGGTGGTCAGCCGCGCCACGTCGTAGCGGGCGTACATCTCGTGCACGAACTGGCACAGGTCGCGCAGACCCATGCGCTCGTAGCGGGGCTGCTTGCGGCAGAACTCCGGCATCACGCGCCACATGGGCTGGTTGCGGTCGTAGTCGTCCTTGAACTGCTGCAAGGCGGTGAGCAGCGTGTTCCAGCGGCCCTTGGTGATGCCGATGGTGAACATGATGAAAAACGAGTACAGGCCTGTCTTTTCCACCACCACGCCGTGCTCGGCCAAAAACTTGGTCACGATGCTGGCCGGGATTCCCGTGGGCGCGAAGTCGCCCTTGAGGTTGAGGCCCGGCGTGATGATGGTGGCCTTGATGGGGTCGAGCATGTTGAAGCCCGGCGCCATGTCGCCGAAGCCATGCCAGGCATCTTCGCCGTCGGCGGTCTGCACGCCGGCGGCATCGGTGCGCTTGAGCACCCAGTCATCGGCACGGCCAATGCCCTCTTCCGCCAGCTCCTCCGGCCCCCAAACCTGGAACCACCACTCGTCAGGTCCGAATTCGGCATCCACCTTGCGCATGGCGCGCCGGAAGTCGAGCGACTCGGCGATGCTCTCCTCCACCAGCGCCGTGCCTCCCGGCGGCTCCATCATCGCGGCGGCCACGTCGCAGCTGGCAATGATGCTGTACTGCGGGCTGGTCGAGGTATGCATCAGATACGCCTCGTTGAACAGGTGGCGATCCAGGCGCTGCGTTTGCGAGTCCTGCACCAACACTTGTGACGCCTGGCTGATGCCGGCCAGCAGCTTGTGGATGGACTGCGTGGAGTACACCACCGAATGTTGCGGCCGTGCGCGCTTGCGCCCCATGGCGTGGAAAGTGCCATAAAACGGGTGAAACGCCGCGTGCGGCAGCCACGCCTCATCGAAGTGCAGGTTGTCCACGTAACCGTCGAGCAGCTGCTTGATGGTTTCGGTGTTGTAGAGCACCCCGTCGTAGGTGGATTGGGTCAGCGTGAGGATCTTGGGCCGCACGCTGGCGGGATCCACGCCTTGCAGCAAGGGGTGCGCCGCAATCTTGGCGCGGATGCTGTCGGGCTCGAACTCGCTGCGCGGAATCGGGCCGATGATGCCGTAGTGATTTCGCGTGGGCTTGAGGAACACGGGGATGGCCCCGGTCATGATGATGCTGTGCAGGATAGACTTGTGGCAGTTGCGGTCCACCAGCACCACATCGCCTGGCGCCACCGTGTGGTGCCAAACCATCTTGTTGCTGGTGCTGGTGCCGTTGGTGACGAAGAAACAGTGGTCGGCGTTGAAGATACGCGCGGCGTTGCGCTCGCTCTCGCCAATGGCGCCGTTGTGGTCCAGCAGCTGGCCCAGCTCCTCCACCGCGTTGCAGACGTCGGCGCGCAGCATGTTTTCACCAAAGAATTGGTGAAACATCTGACCCACGGGTGTCTTGAGAAACGCCACCCCACCCGAATGCCCAGGACAGTGCCACGAATACGAGCCGTCTTCGGCATAGTCCAGCAACGCCTTGAAAAAGGGCGGCTGGATGTACTCCAGGTACGCCTTGGCCTCGCGGATGATGTGGCGCGCGACGAACTCCGGCGTATCCTCGAACATGTGGATGAAGCCGTGCAGCTCGCGCAAAATGTCGTTGGGCAAGTGGCGGCTGGTGCGCGTCTCACCGTACACGTAGATCGGCACTTCGGCATTCTTGCGTCGCACCTCCTGGATGAAGGCGCGCAGGTTCTGCACCGCCGGGTCGTCTTCCGGGTTGCCGCTGATTTCCTCGTCGTCGATCGACAGAATGAAGGCGCTGGCGCGGCTTTGCTGCTGGGCGAACTGGCTGAGGTCGCCGTAGCTGGTGACGCCCACCACGTCGAAGCCCTCGGCCTCGATGGCCTGCGCCAGCGCCCGGATGCCCAAGCCCGAGGTGTTGTCGGAACGGTAGTCTTCGTCGATGATGACGATGGGAAAGCGGAATTTCATGGGGCGCAAGTGTACGAACAACCGGTGGGCGGCGGATGACTCCACACGAGAAAATAATGAACGGCGTCACGCAGGCGTTGTATAACCCAAACACGCGCTCGGGGTTCATTCACCGCGCACTGAGGCAGCGAAGGACCTGATCATGGCAGATTCGACGGTATGGTGGCTGCTGGCCGGCGTGGCCGTCGCGGCCGAGCTGACCAGCGGTACATTCTTCTTGCTCATGTTGGCCCTAGGGGCCGCCGCCGGTGCACTGGCCGCGCATGCCGGTTTGGGCTTGAGTGGGCAGCTCGTGACGGCGGCACTCGTCGGCGGTGGCGCGGTGGCAGTATGGATGCGCTGGCGCCGCCGCCACCCCAAGGGCCCCGCGCCACAGTCCGACCCCAACGTGGTGCTCGACATCGGCCAGATCATCCACGTGCCCGCCTGGAATACCGATGGCACTGCCCACGTGCGCTACCGCGGGGCGGACTGGGTGGCCCAAGCGGCTGCTGGAACGTCACCATCACCCGGCGCCTGGCGCATCACCGCCGTCATCGGCAATCGCCTGGTCGTCGAGCCTGCCTGACCCCATCGGCACTTTTTCTCACACCGGAGGCTTTATGGAAATCGCTTTCCTCCTACTCGTCATCGCCGTGATCTTCGTGGCCAAGGCCATCAAGGTCGTGCCACAGCAAACCGCCTGGGTGGTCGAGCGCCTCGGGCGCTACGACCGCACGCTGGCGCCAGGCTTGAACTTCGTCATCCCGTTCATCGAAAAGGTCGCCTACAAACACAGCCTCAAGGAAATCCCGCTGGACGTGCCCGAACAGATCTGTATTACCAAGGACAACACCCAGCTCAAGGTAGACGGCATCCTGTACTTCCAGGTCACCGACCCCATGCGTGCCAGCTACGGCTCGTCCAACTACGTGCTGGCGATCACGCAGCTGGCTCAAACCACCCTGCGCAGCGTCATTGGCCGGCTGGAGCTGGACAAAACCTTCGAAGAGCGCGAGATGATCAACGCCCAGGTGGTCAACGCCATCGACGAAGCCGCGCTGAACTGGGGCGTGAAGGTGCTGCGCTACGAGATCAAGGATCTGACGCCCCCCGCCGAAATCTTGCGCGCCATGCAGGCGCAGATCACCGCGGAGCGCGAGAAAAGGGCGCTGATCGCCGCCTCCGAGGGCAAGCGGCAAGAGCAGATCAACCTGGCCGAGGGCGAACGTGCGGCGTTCATCGCCAAGTCCGAGGGCGAAAAGCAAGCCGCCATCAACCAGGCGCAGGGCGAGGCTGCCGCCATCCGCGAGGTGGCCGAGGCCACCGCCCAGGCCATCGAGCGCGTGGCGGCGGCCATCCGCCAACCTGGTGGTGAGCAAGCGGTGCAACTGAAGGTCGCCGAAAAGGCTGTCGAGGCCTACGCCCGCGTCGCACACGATGCCGACACGACGCTCATCGTGCCCAGCAACATGACCGAAGTCTCGGCCCTGATCGGCTCCGCCATGAAGATGGTGGGTACGGTCAAGACCAACTGAGCCGCGGTGTACAATGCGCGGCTGCCACGGAGAGATGGATGAGTGGTTTAAGTCGCACGCCTGGAAAGCGTGTAGGGGTTAACAGCCCCTCGGGGGTTCGAATCCCCCTCTCTCCGCCACGAATCCGAAATCACGTCAGCCGGGTATCCACCTCGCGCCGCTGCAGCGCCAGGTACTCGCGGGACTGCATTTCGTGCAGTCGCGAAACGGTACGCGGAAACTCGTGCGCCAGCGGCCCTTCGGTGTAGAGCTGCTCCGGCGGCACGGCCGCCGAAACGATCAGCTTGACGCGGCGATCGTAGAGCACGTCGACCAACCAGGTGAAGCGCCGGGCTGCCGACGCCATGTTGACCGGCATGTGCGGCACATTGCTCAACAGCACGGTGTGAAACTGGGTGGCCAGTTCCAGATAGTCGTTTTGCGAGCGTGGGCCGCCACAGAGGGTGCGAAAGTCGAACCACACGACGCCCCCCGCGCGGCGAATGGCGCGGATCTCACGCCCCTCGATGCGCAGCACGGGGTCTTCGTCGTGCGCCTCGGCCAGTTGCTCGAAGGTCGCCTCCATTTCGCGCTCGGTGGCCTCGCCCAACGGTGTCAGGTACAGCCGCACGTGCTCCAGCGTGCGGCGCCGATAGTCGATGCCGTGGTCGACGTTGACCACCTCCATCGTGCGCTTGAGCAGCTCGATGGCCGGCAGGATGCGATCGCGGTGCAGGCCGTCCGGGTACAACCCATCCGGATGAAAGTTGCTGGTCGTCACCATCCCGATGCCGTATTTCTGCAGCGCCTGCAGCAGCCGGTGCAGGATCATGGCGTCGGTCACGTCGGCCACGTGAAATTCGTCGAAGCAGATGAGACGGTAGCGTACCGACATCTGCCGAGCCAGCGCGTCGAGGGGGTCGACCGTGCCCTGCAGATTCGTGAGCTCGCGGTGCACCTCCCGCATGAACTCGTGAAAATGCAGCCGCGTCTTGCGCCGCAGGGGCACGGCGTTGTAGAAGCAGTCCATCAAAAAGCTTTTGCCGCGCCCTACCCCGCCGTACATGTACACGCCGCGCGGGATCGGCAGGCGGTTGATCAGCTTTTTGAGCGCATTCGAGCGCCGCTGCTTGAAGTGCGCCCACTCAGCGGCGCAACGCTCCAGCGCCTGCACCGCGCGCAGCTGCGCCGGGTCACTGTGGTAGCCGCGTGCGGCCAGCTCCGCCTCGTAGGCGCGCCGCACCGGACCCCACGAGGGGTCCGGTGCCGGCGCTTCGGCACGTGCCTGCATCGAACCACCCGCTCAGAAATTGAGCGTGCGCTTGTCCACGGCCAAGGCGGCCTCTTTGGTGGCCTCGGACAGCGAGGGGTGGGCGTGGCAAATGCGGCCGATATCCTCGGCACTGGCGCGAAACTCCATCGCCACCACGGCTTCGGCGATCAGTTCGGAGGCCATCGGCCCCACGATGTGCACGCCCAGGATCTCGTCCGTGGTGGCATCGGCCAGCACCTTGACCATGCCGGTGGTGTCACCCAACGCGCGCGCGCGGCCATTGGCCAGGAAAGGGAACGTACCCGCCTTGTAAGCGCGCCCGGCGGCCTTGAGCTGCTGCTCGGTCTGTCCCACCCAGGCAATCTCGGGGCTGGTATAGATGACCCACGGAATGGTGTTGAAATTGACGTGGGGGTGCTGACCCGCGATGCGCTCGGCCACGGCCACGCCCTCCTCCTCGGCCTTGTGCGCCAGCATGGGGCCGCGCACCACGTCGCCCACCGCCCACACGCCAGGCAGGTGGGTGCGGCACTCGTCGTCCACCACGATGGCGCCGCGCTCGTCGAGCTTCAGACCCACGGCCTCGGCGTTGAGCCCTGCCGTATGGGGCACGCGACCGATGGAGACGATGAGCTTGTCGGCCTCCAGCGTGACCGCCTCACCCTTGGCGTTGGTGTAGGCGATGCTGACCCCCTTGCGGGTCGTCTTGACCTCGCCGACCTTGACGCCCAGCTCGATCTTGAGGCCCTGTTTGTCGAACGCCTTCTTGGCCTCCTTGGCAATCTGTTCGTCGACCGCGGCCAGGAAGGTGGGCATCCCCTCCAGAATGGTGACGTCGGCCCCCAGGCGGCGCCAGACCGAGCCCATCTCCAGCCCGATCACACCCGAGCCGATGATCGCCAGCTTTTTGGGGACTGCGCCCATGCGCAGCGCGCCGTCGTTGGACAGCACCTTGTCCTCGTCGAACGGCACGCCGGGCAGCGCCCGGGCGCTGGAGCCGGTGGCAACGACGACGTGCTTGCCCACCAGAGTCTCGGTCTGCTCACCGCTGACGGCGATTTCGTAGCCGCCCTCCACTGCCCGCACGAACGAGCCGCGCCCATGGAAGAACGTAACCTTGTTCTTCTTGAACAGGTAGAGGATACCGTCGTTGTTTTGCTTCACGACCGCATCCTTGCGCGCGATCATCTTGGCCACGTCGATCTTGACGGGGCCGGTACTGATGCCGTGCTCGGCGAAGTGGAGCTGCGCGTGCTCGAAGTGCTCGGACGACTGCAGCAGCGCCTTGGAAGGGATGCAGCCAACGTTGGTACAAGTGCCGCCCGGGGCGGGGCCGCCGGCGGCGTTTTTCCATTCGTCGATGCAAGCCACTTTGAAGCCGAGCTGCGCCGCGCGGATGGCGGCGATGTAGCCGCCGGGGCCGGCGCCGATGACGACGACGTCAAATGCGTGTGCCATGTGTCACTGCTCCGTCGCGTCAAATGTTGAACAGCAGGCGCGCGGGGTCTTCCAGCGCTTCCTTCATCGCCACCAAGCCCAGCACGGCCTCGCGCCCGTCGATGATGCGGTGGTCGTACGACATGGCCAGATAGTTGATCGGACGGATCACGATCTGGCCATTTTCGACCACAGGGCGCTCCTTGGTCGCGTGCACGCCCAGGATGGCCGACTGCGGCGGGTTGATGATGGGCGTGGACAACATGGAGCCGAACACACCGCCGTTCGAGATAGAGAACGTCCCGCCGGTCATCTCCTCGATGCCCAGCTTGCCTTCTGCCGCGCGCTTGCCAAAGTCGGCGATCTTTTTCTCGATCTCGGCAAAGCTCAACTGGTCGGCATTGCGCAGGATGGGCACGACCAGACCGCGCGGCGAACCCACCGCGATGCCGATGTCGAAGTAGCCGTGGTAGACGATGTCGTTGCCGTCCACGCTGGCGTTGAGGATGGGGAACTTCTTGAGCGCGTGCACCGCGGCCTTGACGAAAAAGCTCATGAAGCCGAGCTTGACGCCGTGTTCTTTTTCGAAGCGCTCCTGGTACTTCTTGCGCAGCTCCATGACCGGCGCCATGTTGACCTCGTTGAAGGTGGTCAGGATGGCGTTGGTGGCCTGCGACTGCAGCAGGCGCTCGGCGATGCGGGCGCGCAGACGCGTCATGGGCACGCGCTGTTCGGGCCGGTTGGCCAGATCGGCGGGCAAGCCAACCGGCGCGCTGACGGGGGGCAGCACACGAGTGGGCGCCCCCGTGGGGATGGCGGCCGCCGGGGCCGCCGCCGCGGCGGGCTTGGGCGCCGCCACCGCCGCCAGCACGTCACCCTTGGTGACGCGACCATCCTTGCCGGTGCCGGCCACAGAGCCCGGTGCCAGGCCATGGTCGGCCATCAACTTGGCGGCAGCAGGCATCGCCACCCCGACCATACGACCGCCCTCCGCGGCAGGCGCGGCGGCAGCCGGCGCCTGCGCTGCGCTCGGGGCCGGTGTCGCGGCGGGCGCGGCCGCCGGTGCCGCGGCGGCTGCCTTGCCCTCGGTATCGACGCGGGCGATCACTTGCTCCGACACGACCGTGCCGCCGTCACCGACCACGATTTCGGCCAGCACACCGGCAGCGGGCGCCGGCACTTCCAGTACGACCTTGTCGGTCTCGATTTCGATCAGGATCTCGTCGGCAGCCACGAGGTCGCCGACCTTTTTCTTCCACTGCAACAGGGTGGCCTCCGCAACCGACTCCGACAGCTGCGGCACTTTCACATCAACGATGGCCATGGTGTGTTCTTCCTCGATCAATGCTTGAAAAGGGGGATGACAGGACCGGCGCACCCACGACGGCTCGGGCGCGCCATTGCGCCGTGACGTCTCACTTGGTCAGGATGAAGCCCTTGAGTCGGCCGAAGGCGGCTTCGACCAATGCCTTTTGTTGCTCCTGGTGCAGGTGCGCGTAGCCCACCGCCGGCGACGCCGATGCGGCGCGGCCCGCGTAGCCCAGGCGCTGGCCGTCGAGCATGTTTTCGTGGATGTTGTGCTGCACGAAAAACCACGGCCCCTGGTTTTGCGGCTCGTCCTGGCACCACACGATGTCGGTGGCGTTGGGGAAGCGCTTGAGCTCGGCGGCAAAGGCCCGATGGGGGAACGGGTAGAGCTGCTCGATGCGCACGATGGCGACGTCGTCGGCCCCCTTTTCTTCGCGTTTTTTGGTCAGGTCGTAGTACACCTTGCCCGAGCAGACGATGACGCGCTTGACACGCTGCGCGTTTTTGATCACGTCGGCGTTTTGCTCGGGGATGACGGTCTGGAAGCCCCCCTTGGTGAACTCGGACAACGGCGACGCCGCGTCCTTGTGCCGCAGCAGCGACTTGGGTGTGAAGACGATGAGCGGCTTGCGCAGGTTGCGCACCATTTGCCGGCGCAGCACGTGGAAAATCTGGCTGGCTGTGGTGGGCTGCACGATCTGCATATTGGTGTCGGCAGCCAGCTGCATGAAGCGCTCGATGCGCGCCGAGCTGTGCTCGGGCCCCTGTCCTTCATAGCCGTGCGACAGGAACAGTGTGATGCCGTTGACGCGGCCCCATTTGACCTCGCCCGAGGCGATGAACTGGTCGATGACGACCTGCGCCCCGTTGGCGAAGTCACCGAACTGCGCCTCCCAAATCACCAGCGTGTTCGGGTCGTTGGACGCATAGCCGTATTCGAACCCGAGCACCGCTTCCTCGGACAGGATGGAGTCGATGACGACGAACGGTGCCTGGTTGTCGGCGACGTTTTGCAGCGGGATGTAGGTCCCTTCGTCCCACTTCTCGCGATTCTGGTCGTGGATGACCGCATGGCGGTGCGTGAACGTACCGCGGCCGCAGTCCTCACCCGACAGCCGCACGCCGTAGCCACTGGCGACCAGGGAGGCAAACGCCATATGCTCGCCCATGCCCCAGTCGACGGGGATCTCGCCGCGTCCCATGGCGGCGCGGTCGGCCAGCACCTTCTTGACGAGCTGATGCGGCGTGATGTTGTCCGGTACCGTGGTAATGCGCTCGGCCAGGCGTTTCCACTCCGACAACGGGATGGCAGTGTCGGCCGCGTCGGTCCACTTCTTGCCAAGGAACGGCGTCCAGTCCACCGCGTATTTGCTCTTGTAGTTGGTCAGCACCGGATCCACGGTACGGCGCCCTTCATCCAGCATGGCACGGTACGCCTTGACCATTTCGTCCGGCCCTTCCGGCGGCAGGATGCCCTGCGCCACCAGCTTGTCGCCGTAGAGCTTGCGTGTGCCGGGGTGCTGCGCGATCTTTTTGTACATCAGCGGCTGGGTCAGCGACGGCGTGTCTTGCTCGTTGTGGCCCAGCTTGCGGAAGCACACGATGTCGATGACGACGTCCTTGCGGAACGTCTGGCGGTATTCGATCGCCAGTTGCGTCGCCAACACCACGGCCTCCGGATCGTCACCGTTGACGTGCAGCACCGGGGCTTCGATCATCTTGACGACGTCGGTGCAGTACAGCGTCGAGCGGCTGTCGCGCGGGTCCGAAGTGGTAAAGCCGATCTGGTTGTTGATGACGATGTGCACCGTGCCGCCGGTGTAGTAGCCGCGCGTTTGCGCCAGTGCCAGCGTCTCCATCACCACACCCTGACCGGCAAACGCGGCGTCGCCGTGCACGAGTACCGGCAGCACTTGGTCGCCGCGCTTGTCGCCGCGCCGGTCCATACGCGCGCGGGCCGATCCCTCGACCACGGGGTTGACGATCTCGAGGTGCGACGGGTTGAACGCCAGGCTCAGGTGCACCGGGCCGCCAGGTGTGGAGACGTCGGAACTGAAACCCTGGTGGTACTTGACGTCACCGGCCGGCAGGTCTTCGGGCGCCTTGTGTTCGAACTCGGCAAACAAGTCCTTGGGCATCTTGCCCATGACGTTGACCAGGACGTTGAGGCGCCCGCGGTGGGCCATGCCGATCACGACCTCCTGCACGCCGGCAGCGCCCGCCTGCTGAATGAGCTCATCCATGGAGGCAATGAAGCTCTCGCCCCCTTCGAGTGAGAAGCGCTTTTGCCCGACGTACTTGGTGTGCAAGTAGCGCTCCAACCCTTCCGCCTTGGTGAGGTTTTCCAGGATGTGCTTCTTTTGTTCGGCGGTGAAGTTGGGCTTGCTGCGGATGCGCTCGAGCTTTTCCTGCCACCAGCGCTTTTGCGCCATGTCGGTGATGTACATGTACTCGGCGCCGATCGTGCCGCAGTACGTCTCGCGCAGCGCGTTGAGCAGCTCGCGCAGCGACATCGTCTCCTTGCCAAAGTAGGTATTGGAGACGTTGAATGTGGTTTCGAGGTCGGCGTCGGTGAAGCCGTAGAACGAGGGTTCGAGCTCGGGGATCTCGGGGCGCTCGGAGCGCTTGAGCGGATCGAGGTTGGCCCAGCGCACCCCGATGTTGCGGTAGGCCGCGATCAACTGCTGGGTAGCCACCCGCTTGCGCGCGATGTCGGAATCCGCCCCCTGGGCCGCCACGGGATGCACGACGCCCTGCTTGGCCATCTCGGCAAACGCCGCGATCACCGGCATGTGCGGGATGTCGCGAGCGTCGCTGCCATCGACCGCCGGCACGTGCTGCAGCGCATCGAAGTAATCGCGCCACGATTCGGGCACGCTGGTAGGGTCGGTGAGGTATTTCTCGTACATCTCCTCCACGTACGGCGCGTTGCCGCCAAAGAGGTACGAGTTGCCATTGAAGGCCTGGTAGACGCTCGTCGTCTCGCTCATGGAATCGCTGACCTCCGTCTCCCTGCAGGAGACTTGCTGGTTGGAACAACCTTCCGCGACACGGCTGAACCGGTTGGCGGACGCGACAGTGACACTGGAAGGAACTGTGCAGGCCGCATTGTGCCACCAAAGCTCGCGGGCCTGTCAAAAAAAAGACAACTTTTCCCGCCGCCAACGGCTCCAGCGGGTATCGCAATCGTCAAGTTCGCCGCGGTGACAGCCGCTGCTCGGCCGGCACACCCCCCGGCTCATCGAGCTCGATCGCGATCTGCGTGCAGACGGTGCGACACAGGGCAACTGCCTGCTCGCTCTGAACCCGGTAGTAGACCTGGGTGCCCTCTTTGCGCTTGGCCAAGACGCCCGCGCGGTACAGCAGATTGAGGTGCTGCGACAGGTTGGGCTGCGTCGTGTCGATTTCGGCCAATAGCTCCGACACCGACTTCTCCTTGTCGCACAGGGCGTTGAGGATGCGCAGCCGGGTCGGCGTGGCCAAGATCCCGAAAAGCTCGGCCGCTAGCTCGAAAACCCGGTTTTTGTCAACGGTGGCGTCTGTATCAGTCGATGTTTGCATCTTGAAGCAACAGGTCGGATCGTTTCGATCATACCCACGAATCGCACAAACACCAACAACATCAGACCAGGCACACGTGCACTGTGGAAGTCACCGTGAAAGACCAGGGCCGCACGCGCCGGTACATCGCCCCGCGTCACGCGATTCAGCTATCTTCTACTGGACGCACGATAAAACCGGCATATGACCTATGCGCGTCCCAATGGCCGTGGTAGACCTTAGGCAAGCGGGCACGCCTCGTCTCAGCGGCCGCTGGTTCTGAACCAGCCGACTCCGGCCCTCTTTCAGGTGTTTGGCGTCTGAACCAGGTCACGAATCTGCTGCAGGGCGCTGGGATCATCCAACGTGGTCAGGTCGCCGGGGTCACGTCCCTCACACACCGCCTGGATGGCCCGCCGCAGCAGCTTGCCGCTGCGCGTCTTGGGCAACAGGGAGACGAAGCGCACACGAGCCGGCCGCGCCACTGCCCCGAGCTGTTCGTCCACCACCTTCATGATCTCGCCCTCGAGCCGCAGCGCGTCGGCCTCGGTCGCGGCCAGCGTCGGGTCCTTGAGCACGGCAAACGCCATGGCCACCTGACCCTTGAGCGCATCGGCCACCCCAACGACGGCCACCTCGGCGACGGCGGGGTGGCTGGAGATGCTCTCCTCGATCTCGCGCGTGCCCAGGCGGTGCCCCGCGACGTTGATCACATCGTCGGTGCGCCCCAAGATGTAGTAGTAGCCATCCGCGTCGCGCACGCCCCAGTCGAACGTGCTGTACATCTGGCGGCCGGGGATGCTGGACCAATACGTCTTGACGTAGCGCGCATCGTCCCCCCAGACCGTCTGCAGGCAGCCCGGCGGTAGCGGGTACTGCACCGCGATCACGCCCTTGCGGTCGGGCTCGGAGATCTCTTCGCCGGTGTTTTCGTCGATCAAACGCACGTCGTAGCCATAGACCGCTTTCCCCGGCGAGCCGAATTTGGTGGGCGCGGGCTCGACGCCGTTGCAAATGGCCAGGATCGGCCAGCCGGTCTCGGTTTGCCAGTAGTTGTCGATGACGGGTTTGCCGATCGCCTGCGCCATCCAGGTGGCCGTCGGCTCGTCCAGCGGTTCACCCGCCAGGAACAAGGCGCGCAGGCTGCTCAGGTCGTAGCGTGTCAGGTAAGCCGGGTCCTGTTTTTTGAGCACGCGCGCGGCCGTCGGCGCGGTAAACATGATCGAGACGCGGTAGTCCTGCACCAGTCGCCACCAGATGCCGGCATCGGGCCGCACGGGCGTGCCCTCGTACATGATGGTGGCCATGCCATGGATCAGTGGCCCATAGATGATGTAGCTGTGCCCGACCACCCAGCCGATGTCGCTGGTGGAGAAATACGTCTCCCCCGGATTGGCCATGTAGATGTGACGCATGGAGGCGGCCAGCGCCACCGCGTAGCCGCCCGTGTCGCGCTGCACGCCCTTGGGCTTGCCCGTCGTGCCGCTGGTGTAGAGGATGTAGCTGGGGTGCGTGCTGTCCACCCACTCACAAGGCACCTGCGCATCCCGGTGCTGCTCGCGCAGCGCGGCGTAGTCCACGTCGCGGCCGGCCACCGGATCCAGCGCCGCCAACCCACGGTTGACCATCAAGACGCGCTCGGGCTGGTGGCGCGACAGGCGTATCGCCTCGTCCAGTAGATGCTTGTACGGCACCACCTTGCCGGCGCGCATGCCCGCATCCGCGCTCACGATGACTTTGGGCGTCGCGTCGTCGATGCGCGTGGCCAAGCTGTGGCTGGCAAAGCCGCCGAACACCACGGAGTGGATGGCACCGATGCGCACGCAAGCCAGCATCGCAAACGCCGCTTCCGGGATCATCGGCATGTAGATCAAGACGCGGTCGCCTTTGGTCACCCCCAGCGATCGCAAAATCGCCGCCATGCGCTGCACCTCGGTATGCAGCTCGCGGTAGGTATAGACACGCTCGGTGTTGGTTTCGGTGGAGACGTAGATGAGCGCGTTTTGGTCACCGCGGGTGGCGACGTGCCGATCCACCGCGTTGTGGCACAGATTGGTCAGCCCCCCTTCGAACCAACGCACGAACGGCGGATGGTCGGTGTTGCACACGCGCCGGTAGGGCTCGTGCCAGTCGATGAGGCGAGCCTGCTCGGCCCAAAAAGCATCCCGGTCATCGATCGACCGGCGATAGAAATCGGCATAGCGCTCGGCCATGGGGGTCTCCTCGCGAGGCGTTGTCAATCGCGCATCATTATGGCGTCACGCCTTGCGCGGGACTGACACAC
>DYIC01000056.1 GCA_020723845.1 Hydrogenophaga sp. | reverse complement strand
CGACGGCCGCTGGCGGTGCACCCACGGGAGCAGGGGCGACAACCGGTGCCGGCGCGGCCACCTCCACGACGGCGGGCGCCGCAGGCGCCGCGCTTGGCGCTGCAGCCGCTGCTTCCTGCGCTTCCAGCAGCGCGATCACCGAGCCCTCGCTGACCTTGTCGCCCAGCGCCACCTTCAGCTCGCGCACCACCCCCGCATGGCTCGATGGAATCTCCATCGACGCCTTGTCCGATTCCACCGTGATCAGCGACTGATCCACCGCCACCAGATCCCCCGGCTTGACCAGCAGTTCGATCACCGCCACATCCTTGAAATCCCCAATGTCCGGGACCTTGACTTCTACCAGTGCCATGTCGTGCTCCCCGGATTAGGCGTACAACGGGTTGATCTTGTCGGCGTCGATGCGGTAGCGCGCGATCGCTTCGGCCACGCGCTCACGCGGCACACTGCCCTCATCGGCCAGGGCCTTGAGTGCCGCGACCACGATGTAGTGGCGGTCGACCTCGAAGTGCCGGCGCAGCCGCCAGCGGAAATCACTGCGACCAAAGCCGTCGGTGCCCAGCACCCGATAGCTGCGGCCTGCGGGGATGAAGGGGCGGATCTGCTCGGCAAACGCGCGTACGTAGTCGGTAGAGGCCACCACCGGCCCTGGGTGCGGTGTCAACTGCTGGGTCACGAAGGGCGCGCGCGGCGTTTCGGTCGGGTGCAGCATGTTCCAGCGCTCACAGTCGTGCCCCTCGCGCGCCAGTTCGGTAAAGCTCGGGCAGCTCCAGACGTTGGCCGCCACGCCCCAATCCGTGGCCAGCAACGTTTGTGCCGCCAGGCTCTCGCGCAGAATGGCGCCGCTGCCCAAGAGCTGCACGCGTGGCGTGAGCTTCGGCCCTTCTTGCAGCAAGTACATGCCGCGGATGATCTGCTCCTCGGTGCCTGGCTTGAGGCCGGGCATCGGGTAATTCTCATTGAGCAAGGTTACATAGAAAAAGACGTTATCCTGCCGCTCGACCATGCGCTTCAAGCCGTGGTGCAGGATGACGGCCACCTCGTGCGCAAACGTCGGGTCGTAGCTGGTGCAGTTGGGAATCGTCGCCGCGATCATGTGGCTATGGCCGTCTTCGTGCTGCAGCCCCTCGCCATTGAGCGTGGTGCGCCCGGAAGTGCCGCCGAGCAAGAAGCCGCGCGCCTGCATGTCGCCTGCCGCCCAGGCCAAGTCGCCAAAGCGCTGGAACCCGAACATCGAGTAATAAATGAAAAACGGGATCATGATGCGGTTGTTCGTCGAGTACGACGTCGCCGCGGCAATCCACGAACTCATGCCGCCCGCCTCGTTGATTCCCTCTTGCAGGATCTGCCCGGCCTTGTCCTCGCGGTAGTACATGACCTGGTCTTTGTCGACCGGGGTGTAGAGCTGACCCTTGGGGTTGTAGATGCCGATCTGCCGGAACAACCCCTCCATGCCAAAGGTGCGCGCCTCGTCCACCAGGATGGGCACGACGCGCGGCCCGAGCGCCTGATCGCGCAGCAGCTGCGTCAGAAAACGCACGTAGGCCTGCGTGGTGCTGATCTCGCGCCCCTCGGGCGTGGGTTCGAGCACGGCCTTGAACGTCTCCAGCGACGGCACGGTGAACTGCTCGTCACTGCGCACCCGGCGCTTGGGCAGGTAGCCCCCGAGCGCGCGGCGGCGCTCGTGCAAATAGCGCATCTCCGGCGTGTCGTCGGCCGGCTTGTAAAACGGGATCTTGGGCAGCTCGCTGTCGGGGATCGGGATGTTGAAGCGATCGCGGAAGTAGCGGATGTCTTCGTCCGTGAGCTTCTTTGTCTGGTGCGCGGTATTTTTGCCTTCACCCGCACGCCCCATGCCATAGCCCTTGACCGTCTTGACCAGAATGACGGTCGGCTGCCCTTGGTGATGGTAGGCACGATGAAACGCCGCGTACACCTTCTGGGCATCGTGCCCGCCGCGGCGCAACGCCCAAATCTCTTCGTCGCTCATCTTGGCCACCAGCTCCAGCGCCTTGGGATGGCGGCCAAAGAAGTGCTGGCGTACATAGGCGCCGTCGTTGGCCTTGAACGCTTGGTAATCCCCGTCCAAGGTCTCCATCATGATTTTGCGCAGGATCCCCTCCTTGTCGCGCGCGAGCAGTGGATCCCAGTTGCTACCCCACAGCAGCTTGATCACGTTCCAGCCCGCACCGCGAAAGTCGCCCTCGAGCTCCTGGATGATCTTGCCGTTGCCACGCACGGGGCCATCGAGCCGCTGCAGGTTGCAGTTGACGACGAAGATCAGGTTGTCCAACCCCTCTCGCGCGGCCAAGCCGATGGCGCCCATGCTCTCGGGCTCATCCATTTCGCCGTCGCCGCAAAACACCCACACTTTGCGCCGCGAGGTGTCGGCGATGCCGCGCGCATGCAAATACTTCAGGAAGCGCGCCTGATAGATGCCCATGATGGGCCCCAGCCCCATGGAGACGGTCGGAAACTGCCAGAACTCCGGCATCAGCTTGGGGTGTGGATAGCTCGACAGCCCTTTGCCCTCGACCTCCTGACGGAAGTTGAGCAGCTGCTCCTCGGTGATACGCCCTTCCAGGAAGGCGCGCGCGTAAATACCGGGCGCGCTATGCCCCTGGATGTAGAGCAGGTCGCCGCCGTGCGTGCCCCCGCTGTCCGTGTCGTCGGCGTGCCAGAAGTGGTTGAAGCCACACGCCAGCAAATGCGCCAGCGATTGAAACGAGCTGATGTGCCCACCCAGCTCGCTGCCGTCGGGTGACTCGAGCCGGTTGGCCTTGACCACCATGGCCATCGCGTTCCAGCGCATGTACGCGCGCAACCGCCCTTCCAGCTCCAGGTTGCCCGGGCTGCGCTCCTCTTCGTCGGGCTCGATGGTGTTGACGTAGCCAGTGGTCGCCGAAAACGGCAGATCGATGCTGTGCTCGCGCGCCTCTTCCAGCAACTGTTCGAGCAGAAAGTGCGCCCGCTCGGGACCTTCGCGCTCGATGACCGCATCGAGCGCGTCGAGCCACTCGCGCGTCTCTTGTGGATCGGCGTCGGGGGCCACCAGTGGAGAAATGGGGGGCAAGGCTTGGGACATGGGTCGTCTCCTCGATGGAATGCGAAGGGTACGGCGGCGCGAAGCGCCTGTCCATGGAGTGTCGCACGAAATCGCCAAACTTCCAAACTGTGGTTACTAATTTCGTTATGTGAAACAATCACATGGCGCATCGATTCGGGTTTGCCCTAAACTGTCGCCATGGCCGCGAAGGCAACGACGCACGATCGCACTTCAACCCGGCGGTGGTGGCTGGCGCCCCGCCGTTGGTGGGGGCAATGGTGGGACCGCCTGCCCCCCAACCGGCAGGACCAGCTCGCCGTCCTAGGGCCGCTGTTGTCGGTGGTGCTGTTCCTGACGGCCATTTTTACGGCGCTGGTGTACTTCACGCGCGAGGAGGTCAGTCGCGAGCAGGAAGCGGTCGTGCGCGACACCGAATACGCCCAGCAACGCCTGCGCTTGCGGCTGCTGGAGCGCCAGGAACAGCTGATGCGGCTGGCACGCGACATCGCCAACCGAACGTTGGAGGAGACCGAATTCGTCTTCCAGGCCGAAGCCCTGGTGCTGCAACACCCCGAGCTGCTGGCGGTGCACTGGATCGGTCCCTACCGCGAAGTCGTCACCGGTTACACGTCGCCCAGCGCCCCGCCGCACAGCCAGCGCCGGGCGGGCGAGACCCTGCCGCCCCACGACACGGACGGCGCCTTCGAGCTGGCCCGGGATCTGCACCAGCCCATTTATTCACGCCCGCTGAAGTGGTCCGATGGCGGGGCGACCCTGCTGCTCGTCGTGCCGTTCGAGGGACACCGCCGTTTTGGTGGAGCGGTGCTGGCCGAATACTCCATCGAGGCACTGTTGCGCTACGCCATACCGACCGAAGTGCTGGCTCGCTACGCGGTGACATTCGTCGATGAGGAGGGAACGGTATGGGCCGGAACGCCGCTGCCGCCGGTGCGGAATTCGTCGCTGTGGCTGCCCTGGATGGCGCGTGCCCAGCGCCACGAGCTGCCTGTCTCGCCGATTGGCAACAGCCTGCTGGTGCGGGTTGAGGGACTTCGTGTCACGCGTGATGCCGGCAGCGAGGCGTTGTTCTGGATCGTGGGAGCAATGAGCGTGGCCACGATCTGGATGCTGCTGGGCAACATGCGCCACACCCGCCGGCGCCTGCAGGCGCAACGCGCGCTGGTGGCCGAGACGAACTTCCGGCGCGCGATGGAAAACTCGATGCTCACCGGCATGCGCGCGCTCGACCTGGAAGGGCGCATCACCTACGTCAACCGCGCGTTTTGCAGCATGACGGGCTGGAGCGAGGAAGACCTCATCGGCGCCACCGCGCCCTTCCCCTATTGGCCCGAATCGGAACACGAAACCCTCATGGCACGGCTACAAGACGAGATCTCTGGCCGCAATGCCCCCGGCGGCTTCGAGGTCCCCGTCAAGCGCAAGAACGGCAGCATCTTCTATGCGCGCATGTACGTCTCACCGCTGATCGACGCGCAGGGGCGGCAGACGGGCTGGATGACGTCGATGACCGACATCACCGAGCCCAAGCGCATCCGCGAAGAGCTGACGGCCTCGTACGACCGCTTCGCGACCGTGCTCGACAGCCTGGACGAGGCAATCTCGGTGGCGCCCCTGCACAGCAGCGAACTCTTGTTTGCCAACCACATCTACCAGCGCTGGTTTGGGACGGGCTCCGCAGGGCATGAGCGCATGTTGGAGTTGTGCGCCTCCGTCCCCGTGCTGCCACCGCAAGACCACTCCGACTTGGTGGACGGCTTGGTAGGCCTGCCTGCCGATGCACTGGTCGAAGCCATTGCGGAGCACACGGAAATCTTCGTGCCGGAACTGGACAAATGGCTGGAGGTGCGCACACGCTACCTGACCTGGGTGGACGGGCGGCTGGTGCAAATGCTCATCGCCAGCGACATCACCGCGCGCCGTCACGCCGAGCAGCAAGCGGCGCTGCAAGCCGAGCGCGCCGAGGCAGCCAGCCGCTTGATCACCATGGGTGAGATGGCCTCCAGCGTCGCGCACGAACTCAACCAACCGCTGACCGCGATCAGCAACTACGCCAGCGGCATGATCGACCGCCTGCAAAAGGGCGCGATGTCGGCGGACGACCTGTTGGGCGCGCTGCAAAAGACAGTGCGTCAGGCGCAGCGGGCGGGCAACATCATCCAGCGCATCCGCGCCTTCGTCAAACGCAGCGAGCCGCACCCAACCCTTTCGGACGTGGCGCAGATGGTGGCCAACGCCACCGAACTGGCCGAAATCGAGCTGCGGCGACACATGGTGCGCCTCAACATCTACGTCGCGGCACGCCTGCCACGCTTGCTGGTGGACCCCATTCTGATCGAGCAAGCGCTCATCAACCTGCTCAAGAACGCCGGCGAGTCGATTCAGTGCGCAAAGCGCCCACCGGGACAGCGCCTGGTCGAACTGCGCGTGGTGCCGCGCACGATAGACGGTCGGGAGACCGTCTCGTTCACGGTGCGTGACAACGGCTGCGGCATCCCGCAAGAGCAGCTCGACCGCATTTTCGAGGCGTTCTACAGCACCAAGGCCGAAGGCATGGGCATCGGCCTGAAGCTGTGCCGCTCGATCATCGAATCGCACCACGGCAGGCTCGCCGCGCGCAACCTCTACAATGGTGCCGAGGTTGCCGGGTGCGAGTTCACCTTTTGGATCCCCGTGCCCACCGAGAACGCGGCGGCAGACAACCCGCCCTCTGCACAGAACAACGAAGCGCAGACGCCCGAAGGACGATGATGAGCCTGATCCCCAAACGCGGAACTGTGTATGTGGTCGATGACGACGAGGCCGTGCGCGATTCACTGCAATGGCTACTCGAGGGCAAGGACTACCGCGTCAAAACCTTCGAATCGGCCGAGGCGTTCCTGGCCCGCTATGACCCGCGCGAGGTTGCCTGCCTGATCGCCGACATCCGCATGGGTGGCATGAGCGGCATGGAACTGCAGGACCGGCTGCTGGAGCGCCATTCGCCGCTGCCCATTTCCTTCATCACTGGGCATGGCGATGTGCCGATGGCGGTCGCGTCCATGAAAAAGGGCGCGCTCGACTTCATCCAAAAGCCCTTCGACGAGCAGCAGCTCATTGCCCTGGTCGAGAAAATGCTCGATGTGGCACGCGAGTCGTTCGCGGTGCATCAGCAGGCCGCCAACCGCGAAGCGCTGCTGGCCAAGCTGACCACGCGGGAATCGCAGGTGCTCGAGCGCATCGTGGCCGGGCGGCTGAACAAGCAGATCGCCGACGACCTCGGCATCAGCATCAAGACGGTGGAGGCGCACCGCGCCAACATCATGGAAAAACTCGGCGCCAACACCGTGGCCGACCTGCTCAAGATCGCGCTGGCGCCCATCCCCCCGAAAGTGTGACGCTCCCATGACCGCTCAACTCATCGACGGTGTGGCGCTGGCGCGCCTGTGGCGCGAGCGCGTGCGCGAACGCACCGTGGCCCTGCAGACTCGCGGCATCCAGCCGGGTCTGGCCGTGATTCTGGTGGGCGACAATCCCGCCAGTCAGGTGTATGTGCGCAACAAGGTCAAAGCGTGCCAGGAAGTGGGCTTCCACTCGGTGCTGGAGACGCACCCCGCCCACCTGAGCGAGGATGCGCTGCTGGCACGCGTACGTGCCCTCAACGCCGACCCGACCATCCATGGCATCCTGGTGCAGCTGCCGCTGCCGCCTCATATCGACGCGCAGCGCGTGATCGAAACCATCGCCCCGGAAAAAGACGTGGACGGCTTTCATGTCGCCAACGCCGGCGCGCTGATGGTGGGTCAACCGGGCTTCTGGCCCTGCACGCCCTATGGCTGCATGAAAATGCTGGAGCACATCGGCTTCGACCCCCGCGGCAAGCACGCGGTGGTCATCGGTCGCAGCAACATCGTGGGCAAGCCCATGGCGCTGATGCTGCTGCACGCGCACGCCACCGTCACCATTTGCCACAGTGCCACGGTGGATCTGGCACAGCACACGCGCCAAGCCGACGTGATCGTGGTCGCCGTGGGCAAGCGGGGCGTGCTGACCGCCGAGATGGTCAAACCGGGCGCGGTCGTGATCGACGTCGGCATGAACCGCGACGAAGCCGGCAAGCTATGCGGCGACGTGGATTTCGAGGGCGTGCGCCAGGTTGCGGGGTGGATCACGCCGGTGCCCGGCGGTGTCGGCCCCATGACCATCACCATGCTGCTCGTCAACACGCTACAGGCGGCCGAGCGCGTGGCCACCTGACTGCGTGGGCACCTGCGCCACGGACGGCGCCCCGGGCTGCCCTCTCACCCCTGACCGCGCCGCCCCGCCAGCCACCACAGGCTGCGCAGGGCGCACAGCCACTGCAGCCCCACGAGCAGGCTGCCCAGGCCGTGCCAGAGCGCGAGGTTGGCGCCGGTCTGGCGCGCGGTCAAAATCTTTTGAGCCACGCCAAACTCCTGTACCAGACCAGCCAGTGCCCCCAACAGCAACCAAGGCAGCAGCGCCCAACTGGCGTCGCCCGCTGCACCGCGCCCACGCTGGGCACGCCCCCAAAGCAAAAGCGCCAACGCGGCCGCTACGCTCCAATACGACTGCACCTCAAACAAGCGTGCGGCCATGCCGCCGGCCACTGCGGGGTTGTTGAAGTGGTGAAACAGCAGTGGCACGGCAACGAAACTCAACCCCGTGGTCACCCCCCACCACAGGGCCGCGACCAACAGCGGCCAGCGCTCGTGCCACGCGGCCATTGCCCCCGCACTCCCCGTCATTCGTAGCGCACGGCGACGATCTCGTAGCGCCGCACGCCGTTGGGAGCCTGGACTTCGGCCACGTCGCCCTCTTCCTTGCCAATGAGCGCGCGCGCGATCGGGCTGGAGACGTTGATCAGGCCCAGCTTCAGGTCGGCCTCGTCCTCGCCGACGATCTGGTACGTCACCTGCTCGCCCGTGTCTTCGTCGGCCAGTTCGACGGTGGCGCCAAACACCACGCGGCCGCCGGCATCGAGCGCCGATGGGTCGATCACCTGCGCTGCCGCGAGCTTGCCTTCGATTTCCTTGATGCGGCCCTCGATGAAACCTTGGCGGTCCTTGGCCGCGTCGTACTCGGCGTTTTCGCTCAGGTCGCCTTGCGCCCGCGCCTCGGCGATCGCCTGGATGACGGCGGGTCGCTCCACGGTTTTGAGACGATGCAGCTCTTCCTTGAGCCGCTCGGCCCCGCGTTTGGTCAATGGAATGGTTGGCATGGCGTTCAGGGTTCCAAAAGGCAAACCGCCGAGCGTTGCCGGTCGGCGGTTTGCACTGTACGATGGACGCAATGATAACCGGTTTGACGCGCTGCACCAGCCCCGCCGCTCAGGCCAGCTGCGCGTGGAGCTCGGCCAGGGCGTAGACCGGCAAGTCGTTCATCACCTTCATGCCCTCCACCGCGGCCTCGGCGCCAAAAATCGTGGTGAAGGTCGTCACACGGTGGGCCAGCGACGCGATACGGATGTGGCGCGAGTCGGCGATCGCGTTGCGTCGCTCCTCCACCGTGTTGATGACCATGGCGATCTCGCCGTTTTTGATCATGTCCACGACGTGGGGACGGCCCTCGGTGACCTTGTTGACGACCTCACAGGCGATGCCCGCGGCCTGGATGGCCGCTGCCGTGCCGCGGGTAGCGACCAACTCGAAACCCATGGCGGCCAGCTCGCGTGCGATGGGCACGACGCGCGCCTTGTCCCCCGGCTTGACGGAGAGAAACACGCGCCGCACCGCGTCATCGGGCCGCGGCAATCGCACGCCCGCGGCCAGCTGTGCCTTGACGAACGCCTCGCCAAAGCTGCGCCCCACTCCCATGACCTCGCCAGTGGACTTCATCTCCGGCCCCAGGATGGTGTCCACGCCCGGGAACTTGACGAATGGGAAGACCGCTTCTTTCACGCTGAAGTAGGGCGGCATCACCTCGGCCGTCACGCCTTGCTGGGCCAGCGTCTGCCCCGCCATGCAGCGCGCCGCCACCTTGGCCAGTGCGATGCCGGTGGCCTTGGAGACGAACGGCACCGTGCGGCTGGCGCGGGGGTTGACTTCCAGCACGTAGATCACGTCCTGTTTTCCCCCCAGGCCGTCGTCGACCTCCTGGATGGCAAACTGCACGTTCATCAGGCCCACCACCTGCAACGCCTCGGCCAGCGCCGCGGTCTGGCGCTTGATCTCGGCCACCGTCGCGGCCGACAAGTAGTACGGCGGCAGCGAGCAAGCGGAGTCGCCCGAGTGCACGCCGGCTTGCTCGATGTGCTCCATCACGCCACCGATGAGCACTTGGCCTCTCGCGTCGCGCACGCAATCGACGTCACACTCGATGGCGTCGTTGAGGAAGCGGTCGAGCAAAACCGGCGAGTCGTTGCTGACCTTGACCGCCTCGCGCATGTAGCGCTCCAGATCGCGCGGTTCGTGCACGATCTCCATCGCCCGCCCGCCCAGCACATAACTCGGCCGCACCACCAGCGGGTAGCCCAGCTCGGCCGCTTTGTCCATCGCCTCGGCTTCCGTGCGGGCGGTGGCGTTGGGCGGCTGCTTCAGGCCCAGGCGGTGCAGCATTTGCTGGAAGCGCTCGCGGTCCTCGGCGGCGTCGATCATGTCGGGGGACGTGCCGATGATGGGCACCCCCGCGCGCTCCAGCCCCAGCGCGAGCTTCAGCGGCGTCTGCCCGCCGTACTGCACGATCACCCCCTCGGGCCGCTCCTTGGCCACGATCTCCAGCACGTCCTCCAGCGTCAACGGCTCGAAATACAGCCGGTCACTGGTATCGTAGTCGGTGGAGACGGTCTCTGGGTTGCAGTTGACCATGATGGTCTCGAAGCCGTCTTCTCGCAGCGCCAGTGCCGCGTGCACGCAACAATAGTCGAACTCGATGCCCTGGCCGATGCGGTTCGGCCCACCCCCCAGCACGACGATCTTGCGCCGCTGGCTGGGTTCGGCCTCGCACTCGTCTTCGTAGGTCGAATACAGATAGGCGGTGTGGCTGGCGAACTCGGCCGCACAGGTGTCCACACGCTTGTACACGGGCCGAATCCCCAGCGCGTGGCGGTGCGAGCGCACCGCCTCCTCGGTGCTGGCGAGCAGTTTGGCCAGCCGCCCGTCTGAAAAGCCCTTGCGCTTGAGGGTGCGCAGCGTGGTGGCATCCAGTGCGTCGAGCGCGCGCGCCCCATGCTGCGCGGTGTGGGCATCCAGCGCCAGCTCGATCTGCACGATCTCTTGGATTTGCGCCAAAAACCATGGGTCGATTTTGGTGAAGTGGTGCACTTCCTCGAGCGACCAACCCGCGGCAAACGCATCGCCCACGTACCAGATGCGCTCGGGCCCCGGCTCGCCCAGCTCGCGCTCCAGCGTTTCGCGGTCCTGGGTCTTTTCGTTCATGCCGTCGACGCCCACCTCCAGCCCGCGCAAGGCCTTCTGGAAGCTCTCTTGGAAGGTGCGGCCGATGGCCATCACCTCGCCCACTGACTTCATCTGGGTGGTCAGGCGGTCGTTGGCCTGCGGAAACTTCTCGAACGCAAAGCGCGGGATTTTGGTGACGACGTAGTCGATCGTCGGCTCGAACGACGCCGGCGTGGCGCCGCCGGTGATCTCGTTGCGCAGCTCGTCGAGCGTGTAGCCGACGGCCAGCTTGGCCGCCACCTTGGCGATCGGAAAGCCCGTCGCCTTGGATGCTAGCGCTGAGGAGCGGCTCACGCGCGGGTTCATCTCGATGACGATCATGCGGCCGTCCTTGGGGTTGACCGCAAACTGCACGTTCGAGCCGCCAGTGTCCACCCCGATCTCGCGCAGCACCGCGATCGACGCGTCGCGCATGATCTGATATTCCTTGTCGGTCAGCGTCTGTGCCGGCGCCACCGTGATCGAGTCGCCCGTGTGCACGCCCATGGGGTCGAGGTTTTCGATCGAGCACACGATGATGCAGTTGTCCGACTTGTCGCGCACCACCTCCATCTCGAACTCTTTCCAACCCACGAGCGACTCTTCGATGAGCAGCTCGCTGGTCGGCGAGGCCTCCAGGCCGCGCTTGCAGATGGTCTCGAACTCCTCGGGGTTGTAGGCGATACCGCCGCCCGTGCCCCCCAGGGTGAAACTGGGGCGAATGACGGCTGGAAAGCCCACGGTGCGCTGCACTGCCCACGCCTCCTCCATGCTGTGGGCGATGCCGGAGCGCGCCGACTCCAGCCCGATGCGCGTCATCGCTTCTTTGAACTTGAGGCGGTCTTCGGCCTTGTCGATCGCCTCGGGCGAGGCGCCGATGAGCTCACAGCCGTACTTGTGCAGCACCCCCTGACGCCACAAGTCCAGCGCACAGTTGAGCGCGGTCTGCCCGCCCATGGTGGGCAAGATGGCGTCCGGGCGCTCTTTGGCGATGATTTTTTCCACCGTCTGCCAGGTGATGGGCTCGATGTAGACCGCGTCGGCCGTGGCCGGATCGGTCATGATGGTGGCCGGGTTGCTGTTGATCAGAATGACGCGATAGCCCTCCTCGCGCAGGGCCTTGCAGGCCTGCACGCCGGAGTAGTCGAACTCGCACGCCTGACCGATGACGATTGGCCCGGCGCCGATGATGAGAATGCTGCGAAGGTCGGTACGCTTGGGCATGGGTCAGTTTCCAGCGGCCATGAGGGCGGTGAAACGGTCGAACAGATACGCGATGTCGTGCGGACCGGGCGAGGCTTCGGGGTGGCCCTGGAAGCCGAACGCCGGGCGGTCGGTACGGGCGATACCCTGCAAGGTGCCGTCGAACAGGCTGACGTGGGTGGCGCGCAGCGTCGCCGGCAGCCGCTCGGCATCGACCGCGAAGCCGTGGTTTTGGCTGGTGATGCTCACGCGCCCGGTGTCGAGGTCCTTGACCGGATGGTTGGCCCCGTGGTGGCCGAACTTCATCTTGAACGTGCGCGCGCCGCTGGCCAGCGCCAAGATCTGATGCCCGAGGCAGATCCCAAACGTCGGCACGCCCGCGTCGACGACGCGCGCAGCGGCGTCGATGGCATAGTCACACGGCTGGGGGTCGCCCGGGCCGTTGGAGAGAAACACCCCGTCGGGCTGCAGCGCCAGCACGTCGGCCGCCGGCGTGCGCGCCGGCACCACGGTGATGCGGCAGCCCCGCTCCGCCAACATGCGCAGGATGTTGCGCTTGACACCAAAGTCATACGCCACGACGTGAAAACGCGGCGCCGTCTGACGCCCGTAGCCGGGCGTGCCATCCGCACGCCGCAGGCGCCATTCGGTTTCGGTCCACTCATAGGGCGCGGCAGTGGTGACCGCCTGCGCGAGGTCCAACCCGGCCATGCTGGGGGCCGAGCGAGCCAGCTCGCACGCCTGCGCCCGCACCGCATCGGTCAGAGGCTGACCGACGGGTAGCGCCACGATCGCGCCATTTTGCGCGCCATGCTCGCGCAGGCGGCGCGTCAGCGCGCGCGTATCGAGCCCGGCCATGGCCACGATGCCCTGCTCGCGCAGGTAGTCCGACAGGCTGCGTTCGGCGCGGAAGTTGGAGGCGAGCAGGGGCAGGTCTTTGATGATCAGGCCGGCGGCTTGCACGGCGCCGGACTCGACATCCTCGGCGTTGACCCCAACGTTGCCAATGTGCGGATACGTGAGGGTCACGATCTGCTGGCGGTAGCTGGGGTCGGTGAGGATTTCCTGATAGCCGGTGATGGCGGTGTTGAACACCACTTCCCCGACGGTGTGCCCGGGCGCGCCGATGGACACACCTTCAAAGACCGTGCCGTCTGCGAGCGCGAGAAGGGCGGGTGCGAAGACGGGAAACACGGACACTCTCTCCAGGATGGTTGACGCGCGCCCGCACCCGCCCGGCCCCGTCCGCTGCAGCAGACATCAGCCCGCTGGCAGGACAGACGCCGAGTGTGCGCGGACGGTCTGGGTAACCTTTTCGATTATAGCCGCCGCGCTAGCGGCCAAGACGGCGTCAACGACGGCTCGCGCACCCCATCGCCGCGACGGCGCTGGCGTGCAGACAGATCGCCGCCGCCGCGGCAACGTTGAGCGATTCTTCGCCACCGGGCTGCGCGATGCGCACCACCAACCCCGCCTGCGCCATGAGATCTGGGGACACGCCCTGCCCTTCATGCCCCAGCAGCCATGCGCACGGCCAGGGTAGCCGCGCGGCGTGCAAAAACTCGCCCTGGTGCGAGCTGGTCGCCAGCAGCGGCACGCCTAGCCCCGCCAGTGCCGACGCCTGCGCGCCTTCGACCAGTTGCAAGGCGAAGTGCGCGCCCATGCCGGCGCGCAGCACTTTCGGTGCCCACAGCGCCACCGTGCCGCGCAACGCCAGCACCTGTCGAAACCCGAAGGCGGCGGCGCTGCGCAGGATGGAGCCCACATTGCCAGGATCTTGCAACCGATCGAGCACCACGGTGGGCAGCCCGGCCGTGACCGCGGCGGGCGCGCCCAGCGGCGCCAAGAACGCCACGGCCGGCGGTGACTCCAGCGGACTGATCCACGCCATCAGCGCATCCGTCACCTGCCACACCGCGACCTGGTGATCCAGCCGACCGGCGGCTTGCTGCGCCCCCACCCAAGCCAAGCCCGCTTGGGTGCACACCACGGTCTCGGGCTGGCGGCCGCGCGCCAGCATCGCGCCGCAGAGATGATCCCCTTCGATCCACACCCGGCCGTCGCGGCGATAGGCAGCGCCGTCAGCCACCAAACGACGCAAGCGTTTGAGGCGCGGGTTGTCGCGCGAGGCGATCGTCTCTACGGTCATGCCAGCCCCCGCTCGCGCAGCACCTGCGCCACGGGCGCGAAGCTGCGCCGGTGCCACGGCGTGGGCCCCAGCGAGCGCAGCGCCTGCAGGTGCTGCGGCGTGCCGTAGCCGCGGTGGCGGTCGAAGCCATACGCGGGGTAGGCCGCATGCGCTTCGTCCATCACGCGGTCGCGCGTGACCTTGGCCACGATCGATGCCGCGGCAATGGCGGCGACCGTCGCATCGCCGCCGACGACGGCCTCGGCCCGCACGGGCAGCGTGGGCAGCCGGTTGCCATCGACCCTGACCAACTGCGGCCGCAGCCGCAACGCCGCCACCGCGCGCTGCATGGCCGCCAGCGTGGCCTGCAGGATGTTGATCTGGTCGATCTCCTCCACGCTGGCCACGCCCACGCCCACGCTGAGCGCGTGCGCCCAGATGCGGTCGTGCAGCTGCTCACGCTGCGGGGCTGTGAGCGCCTTGGAATCGGCCACGCCTTCGATGGGCACGCTGGGATCCAAAATAACGGCCGCTGCCACCACCGGCCCCGCCAGCGGGCCGCGCCCCGCCTCGTCGACACCGGCGACCAACCCGTCGTCGCCGCCCCAGTCGAGCGTGGCCTGCACCCCGCGCAGCCCCGCCCCAGCGCGGGTCTGGCGTGGCGCTGCCATGGCGCGAGCCCTGGTTTGCACCCGACTCATGCGCCCCCCTTGGCAGCCAGCACGTCAGCGATGGCCGCCTGCGCCAGCCCCACGGTGTCGCGGCGCAGTTCGGCGTGCAGCGCGTCGAAGCGCTGCTGCAGCCGCTCGCGCCGCCGCCGTGCCGGTGCATCCTCGTCCAGCCAAGCCAAGGTTTCGCGTGCCAGCGCCTCAGGCGTGGCCGCGTCTTGCAGCAGCTCGGGCACGACGAATTCGCGCGCCAAAATGTTGGGCAACCCCACCCACGGCTGGCGCATCTGGCGCCGCGTGATCTGCCAGGACAGCCAGTGCATGTGGTAAGCGATGACCATGGGGCGCTTGAACAGCGCCGCCTCCAGGGTGGCCGTGCCACTGGCCACCAGCACCGCATCGCACGCAGCCAGCGCGGTGTGCGAGCCCCCCTGCAGCACCGTCACTGCGGTGGCCACTTCGCTCGCGGCCACGGCCCCCGCGATCGGCGCGTGCAGCGCGGGGACGGCGGGCAGCACGAAGCGCAACCCGGGCCGCGCCTGCCGCATGCGCGCCGCCGCCGCTAGAAAACGCGGCATCAGATGCGCCACTTCGGCCCGGCGACTACCCGGCAACAGCGCCACGACCGGGGCGGCGACGTCCAGACCCAGTTGCCGTCGCGCGGCGCTGGCATCGGGGCGCTGCGGGATGACCGCCGCCAACGGATGCCCCACGTAAGTGGCGGCGATACCGTGCTCGGCCAGCAGCGCTGGCTCGAAAGGAAAAATGCACAGCACGTGGTCGCAAGCGCGGCGAATGAGCGTCACGCGCTCGGGCCGCCAGGCCCAGATGGCCGGGGCCACGAAATGCACGGTGGGAATACCCGCCGCGCGCAGGTCGGCCTCCAGCGGCAGGTTGAAATCGGGAGCATCGACCCCGATGAACA
>DYIC01000116.1 GCA_020723845.1 Hydrogenophaga sp. | reverse complement strand
GCGCGCAGCCTCGGCGCGCTGGCGAGCATCTCGGCCAGGGCCGCCCGCGCGGCGGCATCGCCCAGGGCGGCGCGCGCCTTGCGCATGAAAAGCTCATCCATCAGGTGGCTTGCCAGCGGGCTGGCGTTGAAGCCCGCATCCACCCACATGATCTTGTCGCGCCCGTCGATGGGGTCGCGATACCGCACGCCGGTCTGGGTGGTGCGGTAGATTTCGCCGGTGAGCGGATCGGTCCCGGCATCCACCGTGCGGCTGACGGTCTCGGCCGCCTCCACGCGGCGGCCTTCGCGGGCGAGCTGCCCTTCGGTGAGCGCGCGCGTTCTGCATCGGCAGTTGAACCCGTTGGGCGGGTAAATGGCGTCCCACGCCGGGTCGTCTTTGCGATAGACCTTGCCGTTGAGCGCCGCGTGCGACGGGCGCGTGCGCGCATCCATCACCGCCACATACATCAGGTAAGGGAAGGCGTCGGCCTGCATCTGGCGCTTGTAGCGCCCGGCCATGAAGGCCGATTGCAGGTTGGTCTGGTAGATGGTCCACAGCCGCCGGGAGGAGCCCAGCTGCACCAGGCGCGCCTCCAGCGTGTCCGGATCGACATACACCCCCTTGCCCCACCAGCCCTTGGCGCGCAGCGCGGGTTCGAGCTCGAGCGCGAATTCGCGGAAGGTCTTGCCCTGGCGCATGGCATCCAGCAGCGCGCGGCGGATGTCCTGGAGGATGTCCACGCGCATGGCTTTTGCCACGGTGAAGGCGCGCGCGTGCGCCTCATCCAACATCTCCTGCCAGTTGAAGGTGATGCGCAGGCCCTTGGCCTCGAGGTGCCGGATGGCGTCGGCAGGCGCGCGGCCGAACAAGACGGCAAGGATTTCGCGGTCAGGCGCGGCGGGCATGGTCGCGCTCCCAGTCGTCGCGGCAGTCGGCGTCGCACCAGCGCAGCGGGGCCTTGAGCGGCTCGCCGCACCAGTAGCACTGGCCGCAGTAAGGCAAGGCGGGCGCGGGCCGCAGACGGCGGCGCAGCGCCTCTTCGCGCTCCAGGCGCGCTTGCGTGATATCAGCTTCGTCCATCGGCAAGCTCCGCATCGGCCGACAGCGCCCCCCACACCTGGGCGGCGAACAGCAGGCGGGCGAGCAAGTCCTGCAAGCCGTCGTCCGGCATGGCCGGGTAAAGCTCTGCCAGCATCCCAAGCGCCGACTGATAGTCGCCTGCCGCCAGCGCGCGCCGCATGGCCGGGCTGGCCGCCTCCCATGCCTGGCGCATCAAGGTCTCCTGCGGGATGGCCGCCAGCGCGTCGTCCAGGGCCTGCTGGTCGGGGGCCGCATCGTCCGCCGTGCCCGCATTGCATGCGACAAGCTGCGCGGCATTGGCTTCGGTGTCGGGCGCAGG
>DYIC01000055.1:9239-15731 GCA_020723845.1 Hydrogenophaga sp. | reverse complement strand
ACCGGTGGGGCGCCGTCGTCGGCGTCCTCGGCGCTGAGCTCCAGCGACTCGAGCAGCTGCTCGGATGAGGTCTCGGCACCGCCCGGTGCCTCGGCGACGGGGGGCGCACCGGCATCGAGCCCGAAGCGGGCATAGACGTCGGTGACGACGCGGGCATCGAGCGGCTGGCTGCTGAGTGTCGGCACCACCTTGCATTGCAGCAAAAACTTCAGCTCGTCGATCATCGCCCGCCGCGAGGGGTCTTCGGCGGCGATGATGAGCGTGCCGGCGCGCCACAGCAGCGGCACGATGCGCAGTTTGCGTGCAGTGGCCAGCGGGACCCGCCGCAGGGCGTCGGCATCGACCGGAAACTGCGCCAGATCGACCACCGGGTAGCCCATCTTGCGCGCCAGCGCCACGCGCAGCTGCTCGCGCGTGAGCTGGCCGCTTTGCACCAGCAGCTCGCCCAACGGCACGCTGCGCTCGGATTTTTGGCGCTCCAGCGCCTCTTGCAGTTGCGCTTCGGTGATGAACCCGAGCGCTGTCAGCGCCTCGCCAATGCGCACCAGCGGCATGCGGTGCTGCTCTTCCAGCGCCGCGAGCAGCTGCTCGGGTTTGACGATCTCCTTGCCCACCAAGTAGTCGCCCAGCTTGCGCTGGCGCATCGCTTCTTGCTCGCGCGCGGCCAGTTCGACTTGGTCGGCGGTCAGGGCCTGCTGTTCCACCAGCACCCGGCCGATCGCCTCGCCGACGTGAAGATCCCGGTACGCCTCGCGCGGGAAAAACAACCGTCGCACGCGGTCGTCGTCGTCGAGGGGCTCGTACAGAAAGGCACCCGCCTCGCCGGTCACGTGTCCGATGGTCGTGCCCTCGCGCACGCTGCCGTCGGCCAGCGTCAGCCGGTACGGCAGGCGCGGGCGGTGGCGCACCAAGGCCTCGAACGTGCTGTCGGGTGGCTGGGTGTCGGTGAGTGCCAGTGGCGCCAGCGGCTCGGTCAGCGAGAGCCGTCGGAACATGTCGAACCGCAACGGCATCACGGTGCGCGACGGCGGCACCTGGATGTGCGCGAGCCGCCGCTCCATGTCCAGACTGACGAGCAGGCACGAGCGGGTCTGGCCGTTGACTCCCTCGACCTCGCACGGCTGTGGGCCGTCCAATTGTTGCTCCGCGCCGTACGCCAGGTAAGGAGGCGTGGGCCAACGCAGCGGTGGCAGGGCGGCGTCGTCCGGAAACGCTGAGGCTCGAAAAGCGGGCGTCGCAGTGTTCATGGAGGGCAAGGGCGTGGCGCTGCGCGCCATTATGGCGGCATCGGGCCCGGCGTGGGGCGGTACTGCAGCGCTTCCGCCACATGAATGGCCTGCACGCGCTCGCTGCCCGCCAAGTCGGCGATGGTGCGCGCCACGCGCAGCGCCCGGTGCGTGGCCCGCCCCGACCAGCCCAGCCGTGCCGCCGCCTGCTGCAGTAGGCGCTGTGCGGCATCGTCGGCGGCGGCGTGGGCCAGCAGCGCGTCCCCTTGCAAGGCGTGGTTGGGGCAGCCCTGGCGTGCCTGGGCGCGTGCCCGCGCGGCCCATACCCGCTCACGTACCACGGCGGATGACTCGCCCGGGGTCGATGTCAGCAGCACCTCGGGCGGCAGCGCCGGCACCTCGACCTGCAGGTCGATGCGGTCCAGCAGCGGGCCGCTGAGGCGGCTGCGGTAGCGCTGGATCTGCTCGGGTGTGCAGCGGCAGGCGCGCGTCGTCGCCCCCAGGTAGCCGCACGGGCAGGGGTTCATGGCCGCGACGAGCTGAAAGCGTGCCGGGTACTCGACCTGCCGCGCTGCACGCGACAGGCGCACCGTGCCGGTCTCGAGCGGCTCACGCAGCGCCTCCAGCGCGGCACGGGAATATTCGGGCAGCTCGTCCAGAAACAGCACGCCGTGGTGGGCGAGCGAAATCTCCCCTGGGCGCGGTGGCGAGCCGCCGCCCACCAGCGCCGCCGCACTGGCCGTGTGGTGTGGGGCGGCGGTGGGGCGCTGGCGCCAGCGCTGTGGGTCGAAGCGCCCGACCAGCGAGGCGATGGCTGCCGCCTCCAGGGCTTCGTCGTCGCTCAACGGGGGCAACAGTCCGGCCAGCCGCTGCGCCAGCATCGATTTGCCCGAACCCGGCGGCCCCGACAGCAGCAGGCTGTGCCCGCCAGCTGCCGCGACCTCCAGCGCCCGCCGCGCGGCCGCCTGCCCCTTGACGTCAGCCAGATCGGGGCCGCTGGGTGCGGTATGCACCAACGTGGTGCTAGCACGCACCAATTGCCAGCCACCCGCGTCGTCGGCAGCCTGACCCTCGCCCGCTGCGAAGCGCTGCACCACGTCCCGCAGGTGCGCCACGCGCACCACCGTGACCCCGGGCACGAGGGCGGCTTCCTCGGCGCTGCCCGCGGGCAGCACCAGGGTGGGGGCCGCCGGGCGCTGCGCGTGTTCGGTGCGCAGGGCCAGTGCCATGGGCAGCGCGCCGCGCACGGGGCGCAAGGCGCCGCTGAGCGAGAGTTCGCCCGCGTATTCGTACCCCTGCAGGGCTTGTGCATCGAGCTGGCCGCTGGCGGCCAGGATGCCCAGCGCGATGGGCAGGTCGAGCCGACCCGATTCCTTGGGTAAATCGGCGGGCGCCAGGTTGACCGTGATGCGCTTGGACGAGGGCCACTCCAGCCCACTGTTCTGGATCGCCGAGCGCACGCGCTCGCGCGCTTCCTTGACTTCGGTATCGGCCAGTCCAACCAGCGTGAAGCTGGGTAAACCGTTGGCCAGGTGCACCTCGACGTGCACCGGATGCGCCGTCAACCCCACGAGGGTACGGCTGTGCACCACGCATAGACCCATGACCTGTCGCCCTCCCTCTCGCTCGTGCGAATGGCTCGGTGCCAATGATGCCATGGGTGGCGAGCCGGTCGACGAGCGTGCTGGCCGCGCGCGGCATCGGCGCAGGCTGGCACGCGTCGTGCTTTGGATGGGTGAGCCTAATGGAAAGGTGAGCAACCCCAAGGAAAGGACTGCCATGAAACTGGTCACCGCCATCATCAAACCCTTCAAGCTCGACGAGGTGCGCGAAGCGCTGTCGGCCATCGGCGTGCAGGGCATCACGGTCACCGAAGTCAAGGGCTTTGGGCGCCAGAAGGGCCACACCGAGCTCTACCGGGGCGCGGAGTACGTCGTCGATTTTCTGCCCAAGGTCAAGGTCGAGGCGGCCGTGGCCGACGGGCTGGTCGAGCGTGTCATCGAGGCGATCGAGTCTGCGGCCCGCACCGGCAAGATCGGCGACGGCAAGATCTTCGTCTTCCCGCTCGAGCAAGTGATCCGCATCCGCACTGGCGAGACGGGCGCCGACGCGCTCTGACGCCGCGCCCATCCATCCAACACCCATCACCGTGAGGGGATTCCCATGAAAAAACTGCTCTTGAGTCTGTGCCTGGGTATCGGGCTGGTATGGGCTGGCGCCGCGCTGGCCCAGAGTGCCGAGCCTCCCAAAGACGCGCCCGCGGCGGCCGAGACCGCGGCGCCTACTCCCGCCCCCGCCGCGACCGAACCGGCGGCGGCCGAGCCCGCTGCTGCCGCTGCGGCGGCGGTCACGGTCGACAAGGGCGACGTGGCCTGGATGATGACCGCCACGCTGCTGGTCGTCCTGATGGTGCTGCCTGGGCTGGCGCTGTTCTACGGCGGGCTGGTGCGTAGCAAGAACATGCTGTCGGTGCTGATGCAGGTGATGATGGTGTTTTCGCTCATCACGGTGCTGTGGGCCATTTACGGCTACAGCCTGGCGTTTGGGGGCGAGGGGGCCATCATCGGCAGCTTGGACAAGGTCTTTCTGGCGGGGGTGACCACGGCGTCATTGGCGGATACCTTCACCGAAAACGTCAAGTTACCGGAGCTGATCTTCGTTGCATTCCAGGCCACTTTCGCGGGCATCACCTGTGCGCTCATCGTCGGCTCGTTTGCCGAGCGCATCAAGTTCAGCGCGGTGCTGCTGTTTAGCGCGCTGTGGTTCACGTTCAGCTACCTGCCGATCGCGCACATGGTGTGGGGGCCTGGCGGTTATTTGTTGGACAAGGGTGCGCTGGATTTTGCCGGTGGCACCGTGGTGCACATCAATGCCGCCATGGCGGGTCTGGTCGGCGCCTATCTGCTGGGCAAGCGTATCGGCTATGGTCGCGAGGCCATGCCCCCGCACAGCCTGACGCTGACGATGGTGGGCGCTTCGCTGCTGTGGGTGGGCTGGTTTGGGTTCAACGCGGGCTCCAACCTGGAGTCCACCGCCGGTGCCGCGCTGGCGTTCCTCAACACGCTGCTGGCCACCGCAGCGGCCGTGCTGGCCTGGTCGATCGGCGAGGCGCTGCACAAGGGCAAGGCGTCCATGCTGGGCGCGGCATCTGGGGCGGTGGCGGGGTTGGTGGCCATTACCCCGGCGTGCGGTTCGGTCGGGCCCATGGGTTCCATCGTCATCGGTTTGGTGGCGGGCTTCGTGTGCCTGTGGGGCGTGACGGGCCTCAAGAAGATGCTCGGTGCCGATGATTCGCTGGACGTGTTCGGTGTGCACGGGGTCGGCGGCATCGTCGGTGCGCTGCTGACAGGGGTGTTTGCCGCGCCGGGGCTGGGCGGCACGGGTGCCGAGGACTTCAGCATCGCCAGCCAGCTCTGGGTGCAGGCCGAGGGTGTCGTCATCACCATGGTGTGGTCGTCGGTGGTGGCCTTCATCGCCTACAAGATCGTGGACATGGTCATCGGTCTGCGCGTGACCGAAGAGGAAGAGCGCGAGGGTCTGGACATCACCTACCACGGCGAGTCGGCCTACAACCGCTGACGACGCCACGGCTTCATCTGCCTCGCGTCTCTCCTAGGGCTCGTGGCCCGGGTTGCGCCAAGCACCCGGGCCTTTTTTCAACCAGCGTGACCGCCAGTCGGGCAGGGGGTCGTCAAACGGGCGACGCGACGCGGCCGCCTGGGTGGGCGGCAGGCGCCACAATCGGGGGGATGGAATGGCTGGTTTTGACAGCGGCTTCGTTGCTGGCGGGGTTCGTGGATTCGATCGTGGGCGGCGGCGGCCTGATTCTGGTGCCGGCGCTGTTTGCGGCCTTTCCGCATGCGCCGCCCGCCACCTTGCTGGGCACCAACAAAAGCGCTTCGATGTGGGGTACGGCGACCGCCACGTGGCGCTATGCCCGGCGCGTGCCCCTGCGCTGGTCGGCGTTGCTGCCCGCAGCGGGGGTGTGTGCGCTGGCGGCATGGCTGGGGGCGTGGGTGGTGACGGTGGTGTCGCCCGAGGCGCTGCGGCGCGCACTGCCGTTCGTGCTGGCGGCGGTGCTGCTCTACACCCTGGCGCGCAAAGACCTGGGCCGCACCCATCAGCCCCGCTATGCCGGTCGCGCCGAGGTGCTGGCGACGTGCGCGGTGGGGGGCACGATCGGGTTTTATGACGGCTTCTTTGGGCCCGGCACGGGCAGCTTTTTCGTGTTTGCCTTCGTGCGCTGGCTGGGGTACGACTTTTTGGGGGCGAGCGCGGCGGCCAAGCTGCTCAACACCACGTCCAACGTCGCGGCGGTGGCTCTGTTTGCCTGGAAGGGCCACGTCTGGTGGCATTACGGGCTGGCGATGGCGCTGGCCAACGTCGCCGGCAGCCTGCTGGGCACGCGTCTGGCGCTGCGGCACGGCGCTGGCTTCGTGCGTGGCGTGTTCCTGATCGTGGTCGCGGCCCTCATTGCCAAGACCACCTGGGACGCTTACGGCGCGCTGCCCTGAGGCGGCGGCCACGGGATGTCTTCGACGCGCCGCGGCGTGCCAATGGGCGCGGCGGTTTGGCCTTTTTGCGTGGCGGCGATGTCCTCTTCGCTCGGGTACTGGCCCAGCAGCAGGTAATCGAACACCCGGCGCGCAATCGGGGCCGCGTGGGCGGCACCAAAACCGGCGTTTTCCACGATCACGGCCAGCGCCACGCGCGGGGATTCCAGCGGCGCGAACGCCACGTAGAGCGAGTGGTCGCGCTGGAATTCGGCCAAGCGGCGGGCGTCGTACTTGTCGCGCTGGCCGATGGTGACGGCCTGCGCGGTGCCGGTCTTGCCGCCGCTGCGGTAGGGGGCGCCGGCAAACACGCGCGCCGCCGTCCCCTCGGTGGTCACGGCCGCCATCGCTTCGAGCACGGTCTGCACGTGCTGTGGCCGGTAGCCCAGCGCCAGTGGCGCTGGCTGCACCCGGGTCGAGGTGACTTCGCCTTGCGGACCAGGGGCAAGCGTCTCTAGCACGACGTGTGGCGTCTGGCGCTGGCCGCCGTTGGCCAGCGTCGCCATCGCGGTGGCCAGCTGTAGCATCGTGAAGCTGTTGTAGCCCTGGCCGATGCCCAGCGAGATCGTCTCGCCCGGGTGCCAGCGCTGCTGCTCGGCTCGCTTGTAGGTGGCCCGCTTCCACGCTGGGCTGGGCAGAATCCCGCGCGCCTCGCCCGGTAGGTCGATCCCCGTGAGCTGCCCAAATCCCAGCGGGGCCATGAAGTCGTGGAT
>DYIC01000055.1:0-9139 GCA_020723845.1 Hydrogenophaga sp. | reverse complement strand
GTAGGTCGATCCCCGTGAGCTGCCCAAATCCCAGCGGGGCCATGAAGTCGTGGATAGCCTGTACACCCATCTCGTGTGCCAGGGTGTAGTAGTACACGTTGCTCGACATCACGATGCTGCGCCTGAGGTCGACTGCACCGAGCGCATGTTCGCCGTGGCTGCGGAAGCGATGGTTACCCAGTGTCCAGTAACCCGGGTCGTTAATCACCGTCTGCGGCGTGCGCAGGCCAAGTTCCAGTGCAGCCAGCGCCATGAATGGCTTGTACGTCGAGCCAGGCGGATAGGTGCCGCGCAGCGCGCGGTTGAGCAGTGGACGGTCCAGCGATTCGTTGAGCGCACGCCAGTTGTCCACGTCGATGCCATCGACGAACAGGTTGGGGTCGAAGCTGGGCATGCTCACCAGCGCCAATACCTCGCCCGTGCGCGGGTCGAGCGCGACCAACGCCCCGCGCCGCTCGCCGTACAGGCGCTCGATCAGGTGCTGCAGCCGCACGTCGATCGACAGGCGCACCGTCTCGCCGGGCTGCGGGGGCGTCGCCTCCAGTCGGCGCACGGCACGCCCGGTGGCCGAGGTCTCGACGCGTTCGAAGCCCGTGCGTCCGTGCAGGCGTTCCTCCTGCGCCAGCTCCACCCCCAGCTTGCCGATGTGGGTGCTGCCGCGGTAGTTGGCGACTTTTTCCTCCGGCCAGTCTTCCATCGCCTCGCGGTCGCGTGGGCTGATGCGCCCGATGTAGCCGATGACGTGCGCGGCGGTGGGGCCCAGCGGGTAGCGCCGCAATTGGCGCGCTTGGATGTCCACGCCAGGCAACGACCACAGGTGGGTGGCGACGCGCGCCATCTCGGCCTCGCTCAGCCGGGTTTTGAGCGGCACCGAGTCGATGCGCTTGGAATCGGCCAGCAGTCGCCGAAAGCGCTGCAGATCGCGTGGCGTGAGCGTGACCAACTCACCCAGCCGCTCCAGGGTGGCGTCCAAATCGGGCGTGCGCGCGGGGACGATCTCCAGGGTGTACACGGGCAGGTTTTCGGCCAGCACGATGCCGTTGCGGTCCACGATACGCCCACGCGGCGGTACGATCGGCAGCACGGCGGTGCGATTGCCTTCGGCCTGGGCGAGGTAGCGTTCGTGCTCGCGGATTTGCAGGTGCCAGGCCCGCAAGGCCACCAGGCCAAACGCACACACCACGGCCACCAGCGCGATCCAGGCGCGCCAGCGCAGCTGCGCGATGTGGGCGTCGGCGTCGGTGTAGGCAGTCATCGCGGGGTTGGGCGGATCTCGCGGCCGAGGGAAGGACATGCCCCGCGATCACAGGGGCCGCGTCTCGTCGGGGTCGGGTGCGCGGCGCTGCGGTGCGAGCAACAGGCCGGTCGCCGGCACCCACAGCGCTGCGGTCAGCAACGGCGACACCCAGGCCCATGCGGGCGGCGCGCCATGCCCGGCGACGGCGCGAACCAGCACCTGTACGCCAAAGGCCACCGCCAACAGCGGCAGCACGTGCAGCGTCTGGCCCAGCCAGTCGAACCACAGCACACGCCGGTGCAGCGTCACTGCCAGGTACCCCATCACCGTGTAGGCCAGGGCGTGTTGCCCCAGCAAGACACCCTGGTGCACGTCCAGCCCCAACCCGGCCACGAATGCCACCCCCACGCCGACGCGCAGTGGCTGGTGGACGATCCAAAAGACCAGCACCAGCGCCATCCAGTCCGGCAGCCAAGCGGCGGGGCTGAGCAGCCCTTGCAAGACCTGCAACACGAAGGCCGCGGCCAGTGTCACCCAAACGAAGGTGGGGTTGGCCGGCAACAGCAGCGCCTGGCCGCGCGGCATGATCATGGCCGATCCTCCCGGGCAGCGGGGGCGCTGGACATCGGCTCCAGCACCAGCACGTGCAGGGCGTCGCGCACGCGCGCTGCGGGCTCCGCCAGCACCTCGGCAAAGCCTTCACCGCCCTCGGCCGATACCCGGCGCACCGTGGCCACGGGCAGGCCCGTGGGGTACAACCCGTCGATGCCGCTGGTCACCAGCACGTCACCGGCGCGCGTGGCAGTCTGCACGGGAACGAAGCGCAGGCTCAGTTCGGGCTCGTCGCGGCTGCCGGTGCCATAGGCCAAATAGCGCTCCCCGGTGCGGGTATTGAGCACCGGTACCGCCATTTTGCGGTGTACCAGCAGCGTGACCTCGCTCGTGGCCGGGTGCACGCGCGTCACCTGCCCCAGCACGCCGTAGCCGTCCATCACCGGGGCGCCCAGCCGTACCCCCTGCAGTGCGCCCCGGTCGATCACCACCCCAGGCACGTAGGGATCGGGTAACGCATACAGGATTTCCGCACCCTGCGCGGCGGGCGATACCCGCTCGCGCAGGCCGAGCAGCCGACGCAGTTCGCGGTTTTCTTGCGCCAGGTGCTCCACCAGCCCGGCGCGCTGCGCTTGCTGGGCCAATTGCTCGCGGGCTTCGCGGGCGTCGCGCTGCGCCGCCTCCAGCGACGCCAAGTGCGCCCCCACCCACCGCACTGCGTGCACCGGCTGCAGCGCCAGCCACTGCACCGGCATCAGCACCGTGGCCACGGCGGTGCGCAACGGCGCCGCCCAGTGTAGGCGGGCATCGACCACCATCAGCACCACGGCCAGTGCGCTGAGCACCAGCATCTTGCTCAGCGCGGGCGTGCCCTGCTTGAAAAAGGGCGGCGGTGTGCGGTCGAGGGTGCCCAGCGGCATGGTGCGGCGATGGCGATCGGGCCGTCGGCGACGGGGCCGCCCACGTGCCTCACTCGTTGGTGAAGATGCCGTGACCCAGCCGGTCCATCTGCTCCAGCGCCGTGCCGCAACCGCGCACCACGCAGGTCAGCGGGTCTTCGGCCACGAACACCGGCAGGCCGGTTTCCTCGTTGAGCAGCCGGTCCAGGTCGCGCAGCAGCGCGCCACCGCCGGTCAGCATCATGCCGCGGTCGGCGATGTCGGCGCCCAGCTCCGGGGGGGTTTGTTCCAGCGCCGTCTTGACGGCGCTGACGATGTTGTTGATCGGATCGGTCAGCGCCTCCAGCACCTCGTTGGAGCTGATGGTGAAGCTGCGCGGCACGCCTTCGGAGAGGTTGCGGCCCTTGACCTCCATCTCCTTGACTTCGGAGCCGGGAAAGGCGCTGCCGATCGTCTTTTTGATCAGCTCCGCGGTGGGCTCGCCGATCAACATGCCGTAGTTGCGGCGGATGTAGTTGATGATGGCCTCGTCGAACTTGTCGCCGCCAACGCGCACGCTGCCCTTGTAGACCATGCCACCCAGGCTGATGACGCCCACCTCGGTGGTACCGCCGCCGATGTCCACCACCATCGAGCCGGCGGCCTCGGACACGGGTAGGCCGGCACCGATCGCCGCGGCCATCGGCTCTTCGATCAGAAACACCTCGGACGCGCCAGCACCGAGCGCCGATTCGCGGATGGCGCGCCGCTCCACCTGCGTGGAGCCGCACGGCACGCAAATGATGATGCGCGGGCTCGGGCGCAGCATCAAGCGCGGGTGCACCATCTTGATGAACTGCTTGAGCATTTGCTCGGTGACGGTGAAGTCGGCGATCACGCCGTCCTTCATGGGCCGGATCGCTTCGATGTTGCCGGGCACCTTGCCCAGCATGGCCTTGGCCGCGTGGCCGACGGCCTGGATGGTTTTTTTCCCGGTGGGGCCGCCCTCGTGGCGGATGGCGACGACCGACGGCTCGTCGAGCACGATGCCTTTGCCGCGCACGTAAATGAGCGTGTTGGCCGTGCCCAGGTCGATGGCGAGGTCGGTCGAGAAGTGCCGACGCAGAGATTCGAACATGGTGTGTGGAGTCCTGTGCAGCCTGCCAGCAAGGGGTGGGCGTCTGGCCGCGGGCAGGCCATATCGCGAAACCCGGGATAATACCGCATCGACCTCTGTTCACGGTCTCGACACGCGGCGTTTTCATTCGTTACACACCATGGCACTGACCCTACAGGATGTCGATCGCCTCGCGCATCTGGCGCGGCTGGCGCTCGACCGCCCCACCGCCGAGCGCATGCTGGGCCAGCTCAATGCGTTTTTCGACATCGTCGAGCAAATGCGCGCCGTCGACACCACCGGTGTCGAGCCGCTGGCGCATCCGGCCGAGGTCTTCGAGCCGGTGCGTCTGCGCCTGCGCGACGACGTCGTGACCGAACCGAACCAGCGCGAGGCCAATCAGGCCAGTGCCCCGGCCGTCGAAGGCGGCTTGTACCTCGTGCCGCGGGTGATCGAATGAGTACCGAACTGCACCACATGGGCGTGGCCGAGCTGGCGGCGGCGCTCGAGCAGCGGCGCGTCTCTAGCGTCGAAGCGACGCAGGCACTGCTGCAGCGCGTACGCGCGCACGAGGCGCTGGGCGCCTTTTTGGCGCTGAACGAGGAAGCGAGTCTCGCGCAGGCCCGCGCGGCCGACGAGCGGCGCGCACGCGGCGAGCACACGCCGCTGCTGGGCGTGCCGATCGCGCACAAGGACGTGTTCGTCACGCGCGATTGGCCGACCACCGCTGGCAGCCGTATGCTGGCCGGCTACCGCAGCCCGTTCGACGCCACCGTGGTGGCGCGCCTCGGGCACGGCGCCGACGGCCACCCCGGCGCGGGCGCCGTGACGCTGGGCAAGCTCAATTGCGACGAATTTGCCATGGGCTCGGGCAACGACAACTCGGCCTACGGCCCCGCGCGCAACCCGTGGGACCCCACGCGCGTGCCCGGCGGCTCCTCCGGCGGCTCGGCAGCGGCGGTGGCGGCGCGGCTCGTGCCTGCGGCCACGGGCACCGACACCGGCGGCTCCATCCGCCAGCCGGCGGCGTTTTGCGGTGTCACCGGCATCAAACCCACCTACGGCCGCTGCTCGCGGTACGGCATGGTCGCCTATGCCTCCAGCCTGGACCAGGCCGGCCCGATCGCCCGCTCGGCGTGGGACTGCGCGCTGCTGCTGTCGGCCATGGCCGGCCCCGACCCGGACCGCGACTCCACCAGCCTGGACCGCCCGGCCGAGGACTACACGCGCGGGCTGGACGAGCCGCTGCCCGGCGCCAGCGCCGCGCGGCCGCTGCAGGGCCTGCGCATCGGATTGCCGGTGGAGTTTTTGGGTGACGGCTGTAGCGCCGACGTGCTGGCCGCCGTGCGATCGGCACTGGCCGAGTTCGAGCGCCTGGGTGCCACGCTGGTGGACGTGCACCTGCCGCGCACGCAGCTCGCCATCCCCGCCTACTACATCATCGCGCCGGCCGAGGCCAGCTCCAACCTCAGCCGCTACGACGGCGTGCGCTACGGCCACCGGGCCGCCGAGTACACCGACTTGCTCGACATGTACCGCCGCAGCCGCAGCGAGGGGTTCGGTGCCGAGGTGCAGCGCCGCATCCTCATCGGCACCTACGTGCTGTCGCACGGATACTACGATGCCTACTATCTGAAGGCACAGCAAATCCGGCGCCTGATCGCGCAGGATTTTTTGCAGGCTTTCGAGCAGTGCGACCTGATCGCGGGGCCGGTGGCGCCCACCGTGGCCTGGGCGATTGGCGACAAGGCCGATGACCCACTCGCGGCGTACCTGGCCGACATTTACACGCTGCCCGCGTCGCTCGCTGGCTTGCCCGGCATGAGTGTGCCGGCGGGCTTCGGCGCGGGTGGGCTGCCGGTGGGCCTGCAGCTCATCGGCCCGCACCTGGCCGAGGCGCGCCTGCTGCACGCCGCGCACCAGTTCCAGTGCGCCACCGACTGGCACACCCGCGCCCCGGCGGGCGACACCCTCTCGCGTCAGGCTTGACCCATGACCCGTTCATCGTTTCTCGTTCAGGGCTACGAAGTCGTCATCGGCTTCGAGACGCACGCCCAACTGTCCACGCGCAGCAAGATCTTTAGCCGCGCGGCCACCGCCTTTGGCGCCGAGCCCAACACGCAGGCGTGTGCGGTCGATCTGGCGCTGCCGGGCACATTGCCCGTCATGAACCGCGCTGCGGTCGAGTGCGCGATTCGCTTCGGCCTCGCGGTCGGGGCCCACATCGCCCCGCGCAGCGTTTTCGCGCGCAAAAATTACTTCTACCCCGACCTGCCCAAGGGCTATCAGATCAGCCAGTACGAAATCCCCGTGGTGCAAGGCGGCGCCATCGAGTTCTACCTGGGCCAGGAGCGGCGCACCGTGCGCCTGGTGCGCGCGCACCTGGAAGAGGACGCCGGCAAGTCGCTGCACGAAGACTTCCACGGCATGAGCGGCATCGATCTCAACCGCGCGGGCACGCCGCTGTTGGAGATCGTCACCGAGCCCGACATCCGCTCCAGCGCCGAAGCCGTGGCCTACGCCAAGGAGCTGCACAAGCTCGTCACCTGGATCGGCATTTGCGACGGCAACATGCAGGAGGGTTCGTTCCGCTGCGACGCCAACGTCTCCGTGCGCAAGCCGGGGCAGCCGCTGGGCACCCGGCGCGAGATCAAAAACCTCAACAGCTTCAAGTTCATGCAGCAGGCCATCGACTACGAGGTGCGCTGGCAGATCGAGCAGCTGGAGGACGGCCACGCCATCGAGCAGGCCACGGTCCTGTTCGACCCCGACACGGGCGAGACGCGCGCCATGCGCACCAAGGAAGACGCGGCCGACTACCGCTACTTCCCCGACCCCGACCTGCCGCCGCTGGTGATCGATCCCGAGTGGGTGGCGCAGGTGCGCGCCACCCTGCCCGAGCTGCCGCGTGCGCTGGCCGAACGCCTGGTGCGCGAGCATGGCCTGCCCGACTACGACGCGACCACGCTTACCCAGTCCCCGGCCATGGCCGCTTACTTCGAGGCCACGGTGCGCGCGGGCGCGCCGGCCAAGGCCGCCAGCAACTGGATCATGGGCGAGGTCTCGCGCCGACTCAACGCGGCCGACATCGGCATCGAGTCATGCCCCGTGTCCCCTGCGCTGCTAGGCGCGCTGCTGCAGCGCGTGGCCGACGGCACGCTGTCCAACAACGCGGCCAAGCAGGTGTTCGACGCGCTGTGGGCCGAGCCGGGAGCGGCCACGGGGGACGAGGCGCTGGCGCGCGTGGATGCGATCATCGCCGCCAAGGGCCTGCGCCAGATGAGTGACACTGGCGCCCTGCAGGCGATCGTCGAGCAAGTCGTCGCCGCCAACCCCAAGAACGTGGCCGAATATCGCGCCGGCAAAGAAAAAGCGTTCAACGCCCTGGTCGGTCAGGTGATGAAGGCCACGCAAGGCAAAGCCAACCCGCAACAAGTCAACGAGCTGCTGCGGCGCGCGCTGGGTGGCTGACGCGGTGTGTCCGTGGGATCGCGCCCCGCAGCGTGCGGCGCTAGCGCGGGGCGGCGTTGGGTGTGGCGCTGGCTCCTGTCCACAAGCGGCGCAGCGTGTCCCGCTCGGCATCGAAGCGCTCCTCGATGCGGGCCTTCTCGCGCTCCTGGTCGGCGATGAACTGCGCCTGCAGCTGCCGCTGCTGCGCATTGGTGGCCAGCCGCTGCTTCAGGGCCGGGGGCGCCTTGGCCGGGTCTTTGCGGTAGAAGGCCATCTCCTCGTCCAGGCGTTGGCGCTCTTGTTCCAGTGCCTGGGCGTGCTGTTGTGCACTGTCGATCGTGGCCTGCACCTGGGTTAGCGCTTCGGCGCGTGCGCGCTGGTGCGATGCCTCATCCGGGTAGCGTGCCAGCAGCAGCGACTCGCGCCGGCGCTGTTCTGCCTCGCGCGCGGCGGCCTCGGCGGCGGCGCGTTGCTGGGCGGCGGCGCGCTCCTGCTCCTCGGGCGTGGGGGGTGGGGCGATGACCCGGCGCACCGTGCCACTGGGGCCAATCTCGTGCTGCACGCGGTCGCGGCATTCGGGGATCGGCCGGTCCGACGACAGCAGCCGCCCGCGCGCATCGATACAGGTGTAGATGCTGCCCGCCGCCGGGGCCTTGGTCTGCGCCCCCACCGCCACCGGGCCGGCCAACAGGCACCCGGCCACGAGCCATACCCGGGCAGCACGACAGGGATGGGGTGGGCGATGGCGTGAGGGGGTGTGCAAGGGCATCGGTGGGTGTCCGGTGTGGGCCCCCCTCATGCCACGCCGTAGCGTGCGCGGTACGCCTGCACGCGCTCGCGGTGGGCCTGCATGGCGGGGTCGTCTTGTTGCTGCAGATACTGCAGCAAGTCGTCCAGTTTGGCAATGGCGCACACCGCCAGGCCCAGCTCGCGCTGCACGTACTGCACGGCGCTGTAGGGCACGTCACGCACGGTGCCGTCGGGGGCCACCTCGGTGGCCATCTCCTGCCGGTCCAGCGCAATCGCCATCGCATACGGTGTGGCGCCCGCGCCACGGATGAGCGCGATCGACTCGCGCGCCGCCGTGCCCGCGCTCATCACGTCGTCGATGATCAGCACCCGCCCCTGCAGCGGCGCGCCCACCAGCGAGCCGCCTTCGCCGTGGTCCTTGGCCTCCTTGCGGTTGAAGGCAAACGGCGTGTTGTGCCCGCGCCGCGCCAGCTCCACCGCCACCGCCGCCGCCAGCGGAATGCCCTTGTACGCCGGGCCAAAAATCATGTCGAACGCGATACCACTGGCCAGAATCGCATCGGCGTAAAACGCCGCCAGCTGGCCCAGCTTGGCGCCGTCGTTGAACAGCCCGGCGTTGAAAAAATACGGGCTCAGGCGCCCGGCCTTGGTTTTGAATTCGCCAAAGCGCAGCACGCCCGCTTCCAGGGCAAATTGCACGAAGCGCTGCGCCAGCGCGCCAGCATCGCAAGGGGAGGGAGCAGCAGTATCAGCCATGATGCGATGAGATCAACCGCTGCCATTGTAGGGGCGGGCGGCGGCGCATCAGCTGCCGCGCAGGCCAGCCCAGGTGGCAAAGCCCAGCGCGGTGAGCGCCAGCGAGCCGCCCACGTGCAGGCCCATCGCCGCCAGCGCCCAGCCCAGCCGCCCCTGCTGCAGCAGCGATACCACCTCGACCGAAAAGCTGGAAAACGTCGTCAACCCGCCCAACAGCCCCGTCACCAGAAACAGCCGCCAGTGGGGGCTCAGCTCCGGGTGGTGCATGAGGAACGCCACCACCAGCCCGATGGCGTAACCCCCCACCCAGTTGGCGGCCAACGTGCCCAGCGGCAAGTGCGGCAGCAGCGCGTTGAGCGCCAGCCCCAGCCACCAGCGCAGCAGCGCGCCGATGCCGGC
>DYIC01000115.1 GCA_020723845.1 Hydrogenophaga sp. | reverse complement strand
CCTGCGCCAGCAAGCGGCCGAGCTGCAGCAGGTGGTCAGTCAGTTCCGCACCGGGGTGGGGGACGGAGGCCCCATGCTCATCGCCGCCAAATGAGCCCCAGCAGCGCGATCGCCGAAAACGCTGCCCCGGCGAAGAAGGTCATCGCAGGGCCCACCAAGGTCCATAGGCTGCCGGCGATGACGCTGGCGGCCAACAGCGCCGCGCTGCTGACCAGGTTGAAAACGCCAAACGCGGTGCCACGCAAATCGGCAGGTGCCGCCTCGGCCACCAGCGTCGACAGCAGACCTTGCGTCGCGCCCATGTGCAGGCCCCAAATCGCAGCCCCGAGCCCCACAGTCCAAACGTGGGCGGCCAACGCGAGCGTGATGTCTGCGGCGATAAGCAGGAGCACGCCCCACACCAGCAGCGCGCGGCGGCTGCCGCTGTCGGACAGCCGGCCAAAGGGGTAGGCACTGGCCGCGTAGACGCCGTTCATGATGATGAGGATCAGCGGTACCCAGGTCGCCGCGAGTCCCACATTTTCTGCGCGCAGCAGCAAAAACGCCTCTGAGAAGCGCGCCAGCGTCAGCACGGCGGCAAAGCCCACCACCCACCAGTAGCGGGAAGGCAACCGCGCGAGGCTATCGCGCGTGATGGGAAAACGCGGCTGCACGGCTGGACGGGTGGCATCGGGCTCGTCCACGCCAAAGGCGATGATCAACACGCACAAGACGGCTGGAACGACCGCCACCCAGAATACCAGGCGAAAGTTGTCGCCGCTGGCCGCCATCAAGGCCATGGCCACCAATGGACCGGCAAACGCCCCCACGGTATCCATCGATTGACGCAACCCGTAGGCGGCGCCGCGCTGTGCTTCTGGGGTGATGTCGGCGATGAGGGCGTCCCGCGGTGCGCCGCGTATCCCCTTGCCGATGCGGTCGAGAAACCGCGCCATCAAGATGGCGCCGATGCTGTTGGCGAGCGGGAACAGCGGCTTGGTCAGCGCCGCCATGCCGTAGCCGAGCAGCACCAGTGGTTTGCGGCGCCCGAACCAGTCGGACACCGCGCCGGAGAATACTTTGGCCATCGCCGCCGTGGCTTCGGCGATGCCTTCAATGACGCCCACCGACATCGCCGACGCGCCCAGCACCGTCACCAAAAACACGGGCAGCAGGCTGTGGATCATCTCCGATGAAAGATCCATGAACAGACTGACCAAGCCGAGAGCGATCACGCCTTGGGGCAATCTCATCGACACTCCTGACGGTTGTTGAACGGGTATCGACCGTTCGAGCATGTGCACGCGGTCGTCCCTGCGGGGTGGCTCGGGAGTGTGTCACGCTCGGTGCCGAGACGTGCCACGATATCACTGCAAATGGCCGTGCAGGATCATAAAAAAAGCCCACCGATGGGTGGGCTGGCGTGCTGGAATTTTGGCTCCCCGACCTGGGCTCGAACCAGGGACCTACGGATTAACAG
>DYIC01000114.1 GCA_020723845.1 Hydrogenophaga sp. | reverse complement strand
ACTATGGTTTCGTGCGCGACTTCGTTGGCACCGTGGCCGAGGCAGGTTGTCAGGTATTCATCGTGCACGCGCGCAACGCCTGGCTCGATGGCTTGAGTCCCGCTGAGAACCGCACGGTGCCGCCACTGCGTTATGGGGTGGTGCACCGGCTGAAAGCGGATTTTCCCCATCTCAGCATCGTCGTCAACGGGGGGATCACGACGGACGCCCAAATCGCGGAGCAACTGGCGCTGCTCGATGGGGTGATGGTCGGGCGCGAGGCCTACCACCACCCTTGGTGGCTGGCGTCGTGGGATGCCACCTACTTCGGCATTTCGGCGCCCGGCATCGACCGCGATGAGGTCGAGGCGCGCATGGTGGACTACATGGCGCGGGTCGGCCCCCAGTTGCCCGGCGGCTGGTACGCGATTGCCCGCCACATGCTGGGGTTGCGCCATGGGCAGCCGGGTGCGCGACGCTGGCGGCAGGTGTGGAGCGATCACCGTCTCAAACACTTGTCACCGCACGAGGTGGCGCGCCGTGCCCAGGCGGCACTGCGCGGCGCCGTCGTCGCTTGATCAGACCGCAGCCTGCAAGCCGTTGGCAAAGTGCACCCGCACCGCTTGTGCTGCCGCGCTCGCATCGCGCCGGCGCAGCGCATCCAGGATCGCACGGTGCTCGGCCAGCGACTCGGCGATGCGCCCTTGCTTGAACAGCGAGCCGTGGCGGTTGAGTTTCATGACTTTGCGCAAGTCGTTGACGAGCTGCTTGCGCCAGCGGTTTTGCCCCAGGTCCAGCACGCGCATGTGAAACGCTTCGTTGAGCTCGAAGAAGCGCTCGCGCGAACCGCGCTCGGGGTCGGCCGCCGCTTCCAGCTCGGCGTGTAGGCGCTCGAGCTCTTCTAGATCGGCGTCGGTGGCGCGCCAACAGGCGGCTTCGGCGGCGTCGGCCTCCAGTAATGCCAGCAGCTCATAGACCTCGCGCAGGTCCTGCTGCGACACCTCGGTGACGTAGGCGCCGCGGCGCACTTTCATCGTCACCAGCCCTTCGGCGGCCAATACCTTGATCGCCTCGCGCAGCGGGGTACGGCTGATGCCCAGCTCCTCGGCGATCTTGAGCTCGTCGATCCAGGCGCCGGGGGGCAGTTGCCGGCTGAAGATGCGCTGCCGCAGCAACTCAGCCACTTCTTCATACAACGCGCGGGACAGCAGGGGAACGGCGGTCATGGCCGCGATCATACGGCATCAAAGATTCTGCATCAATAATTATGAATGCGCTACACTTCGGCTTTGCCGATGTTTGTGCCACCATGGCGGCCTGATTCGTGCCGCTGACGGCAAGGCGTTCTGCCCTTGCCCGTCATCGATGAGCCGCCGATCCGTCGTCACACGGGGAACCCATGTCCAAGTCCGAATTTCGCACCGCCACCCTGGCCGACTGGGAGGCCGCCGCCCGCCAATCGATCAAGGGTGCCCCGCTCGAGCAGCTCAACTGGGTCACGCCAGAGGGCATCAC
>DYIC01000113.1 GCA_020723845.1 Hydrogenophaga sp. | reverse complement strand
GAGCGTCGGTCTCCAAAACCGAAGGTTGGGGGTTCGATTCCCTCTGCCCCTGCCACCCGGTGATGCGCGCCACGTCACTGGTTGCATCGTCCAAGCCCGCCCGTGTCCCCGGACCGCAGCGGGCTTGTGTTTCTGGTGCGCGGCGTCTGGCGCGTGGTTTCAGTCAATGAAGGTGTGGGCGATGGCCTCTACGGAAATCGAAACCGTCAGCAGCAGCGCGGACAAGGCCAAACTGGCCGCCGTCGCGCTGTGTGTGCTGCTCGGATTCGTGGGTTTTTATTGGCTCAAGGCCCAAGGGGCTTGGGTGCAGTGGGCCGTGCTGCTGGTGGCGATCGGTGTCGCGCTGGGCATCGGCGCTACCGCCACGCCGGGGCAGCGGCTCATCGCCTTCGGGCGTGATGCCATCAAGGAAGTCAAAAAGGTCGTCTGGCCGACCCGCAAGGAGGCCACGCAGATGACCGCCTACGTCTTTGCGTTCGTCGTGGTCATGGCGTTGTTTCTGTGGCTGACGGACAAACTGCTGGAGTGGGTGCTCTACGGCCTCATCCTGGGTTGGAGGTGAATATGAGCGAAGCGAACGCAACGCCCCCGATGAGCGCGACGCCCGCCGAAGGCATGCGCTGGTATGTCGTGCATGCGTATTCCGGGATGGAAAAGGCGGCCGAGCGCAATATCCTCGAGCGCGTGCAGCGCGCGGGCATGCAACACAAGTTCGGTCGCATCCTGGTGCCGACCGAAGAGGTCGTCGAGATCAAAAACGGTGTCAAGCGCACCACCGAGCGCAAGTTTTTCCCCGGCTACGTGCTGGTGGAAATGGTGATGGACGACGACACTTGGCACTTGGTCAAGAACACCAGCAAGGTGACGGGTTTCGTCGGCGGCGCGCGCAACCGGCCCTCGCCGATCTCCGAAGAGGAAGTGCAAAAGATCATTGGCCAGATGCAGGAGGGGGCGGATCGTCCTCGCCACAAGGTCGAGTTCCAGGTGGGCGAGCTGGTGCGGGTCAAGGAAGGGCCCTTCGCCGACTTCAACGGCTCCGTCGAAGAAGTCAACTACGAGAAGAACAAGCTGCGCGTGTCGGTCACGATCTTTGGTCGCGCGACCCCGGTCGAGCTCGATTTCAATCAGGTGGAGAAGACCTGAAGCGCGTCGGCGCTTGCCGCAGCGCCTAGCGCATTTCCGAAAACGCGCTATAATGCCAAGTTCTTCAGCCTGCGCCGCCGTGCGCGGGCTTCGTGCTGTCGGGGTCGGCTCGGCGACGGTGCGGCGGCTGCCCAGTGCGGCCGAGAGAGATATCCGGGTCTTGGTGCGAGGAGGTGACGAGCGTCCCTTGGGGCGCGCGATGCCGACAGCACTCGCAGGAGCATATCACTCATGGCCAAGAAAATCGTCGGCTTCATCAAGCTGCAGGTGCCAGCGGGTAAAGCCAACCCCTCTCCCCCGATCGGTCCGGCGCTGGGTCAGCGCGGCCTCAACATCATGGAGTTCTGCAAGGCGTTCAACGCCCAGACCCAGG
>DYIC01000112.1 GCA_020723845.1 Hydrogenophaga sp. | reverse complement strand
CTACCTCAAGGCGCTGCCGCTGTTGGGCATGCAGTATTTCAGCGAGGTCGAGCGCACGGTGTGCGATGACAGTTGCGTGCGCGTCGCGCACAGCAGCTACGCCGCGCGCCCGGCGGCCATCGGATCGAAGGTGCTGGTGCGCAGCGCATCGAGATCCGTGAGGCCAGCACGGGCGATCTGCTGCGCACCCACCCCAAGGCCGAGCGTCCTGGCTCTGTCGTGCTGCCCCAGGACGAGCGGGTGTTCAACCCCTCGCGCGAGACCCGCTACATCCTGCGCCAGGCCAGCGAGATCGGCGAACATGCGGCCCGTCTGTGTGAGCTGCTCTTTGCCATCGAGGGGCGGGTCGGGCAGCGCAAGCTCTGGGGCATCGTGGCTCTGGTGCGGCGCTACCCGGCCCACTGCGTCAACGCCGCCTGTGCCCAGGCCCTGGAGCAGGGCATCTACAGCTACAAGCGCGTGCTGGCTTTGAGCGAGGGTCTTTTTGCCCAGGCGCTCGCCGCCATTGAAGCCCATGCCAGCGGTGACAACGGCGCGGTGCTCACCACCCCAGAGCTGACCCAGCAGCACGGGCTCATCCGCGATGTCGATGAGTACGGTGATCTCTTCGCGCACGCCGCAGCCACGGCCACGGCAACCGTATCCAGTACCACCGCTGCCACCACCACCGCACCGGGGAGCCTGGCATGAACCTGGCCGAGATCGAACGCGCGCTGCGCGAATTGCGCCTCTCGGGCATTGCCGAGACCCTGTCGACCCGCGTGATGCAGGCCCAGGCCAGCCAGGAGCCGTTCCTGGAGACCTTCGCCGCCATGCTGCAAGACGAGCTGGACCGGCGCCGAACGCGCCTGATGGAGCGCCGCTACAAGCGCTCGGGGCTGGATGAGAAGGTCACGCTGGCCGACTTTGACTGGCGCTTCAACCCCAAGCTGCCCAGATCGGCCTGCTTTGAGCTGCACACGCTCAAGTTCATCGCAGAGGGCGCCAATGCACTGATCGTGGGCAAGCCCGGCACGGGCAAGAGCCACTTGGCCAAGGCGGTGGCCTACCAGGCCACGCTGGCCGGTCACGATGTGCGCTATCTGGAGGCGGACACCGAGTTTGGCCGCTACGCGCTGGGCAATGCCACCGAGCGGGGCTCACTGCTCAAGGAGTGGGTGCAGCCCGACCTGCTGGTCCTGGATGACCTGTTCCTGGCGCGGCGCATCAGCGAGCACGCCGCCGAGGTGTTGCAGGCCATCGTGCACCAGCGCTACAAGTTGCGCAGGTCGATCGTGGTGACCTCCAACCGGGTGGTGCAGGACTGGGGTAAGTATCTGGGCGACGCCACCATGGCCACCACCATCCTGGACCGCCTGATGCACCGCTGCGCGATGCTGGAATTCGAGGGCAAGAGCTACCGCCTCAAGGAGGCCGCCGCGCGCATCGCCATCAGCCCTGAAGCCTCATAATTCGACCGTCCTGCCTGGAGCAGTTTGACCGGCCACAAGTGGGGCAGTTTGGGGTGGCCATCGGGG
>DYIC01000054.1 GCA_020723845.1 Hydrogenophaga sp. | reverse complement strand
CGGGCGCGTGAGCGCGCCCGGGAATCGTGATTCAAAAGTTCTACAATTTGTATTATGTTAAGTCATCAGTCAGGGAGCTCCGCGGGTAAACCATAGCCGGCCTTCACTCTTGGTAGCCCCTACAATGCTCGGTATGTTCAACTACCCTGGTGACATCTTCATGAACCGTCGTCACGTTCTGCACGCCATTGGGCTTGCCGCAGCCTTGGCCACGGGTACTGTCCAGGCCCAGAGCAACGAGCTCAAGGTCGCCATCGATCCCACCTACGAGCCCTTCACCTACAAAACCCCCGATGGCAAGCCCACGGGCTTCGACGTCGACATCGCCGAAGCCATCTGCGCCAAGCTCAACCGCAAGTGCGTCTATGTCGAGCAGGTGTGGGACGGCATGATCCCCGGTCTGATGGCGCGCAAGTACGACGTCATCATCAGCTCGATGTCGATCACCGACGAGCGCAAAAAGGTGGTCGACTTCTCGGACAAGTATTACAACACCCCCAGCGGCATCGTCGTCAAGGAAGGCACGCCTTACAGCGGTCCCGCGTCGCTCAAGGGCAAGAAAATCGGTGTGCTCAAGGGCAGCACGCAAGAGAAATACGCCATGGGCGAGCTCAAACCCGCCGGTGTGCAGGTCATCCCCTACGAGGCTCAAGACCAGGTCTACCTCGACATCAAAGCCGGACGCCTGGATGGCACGGTCGCCGACAAGGTCGAGGTACAGGGTGGCTTCCTGCGCAAACCCGAGGGCAAGGGCTACGGCTTCGTTGGTCCCGAGCTGTACGATCCGAAATACTTCGGCTATGGGGCCGGTGTGGCGATGCGCAAGGGCCAAGACAAGCTCAAGGCCGATATCAATGCCGCGATCAAGGCGATCCGCGCCGACGGTACCTATGACAAGATCGCCAAGAAATACTTCGACTTCGATCCGTACGGCAAATAATCGAACGGAGTGAAGGGCGCGTCGCCCGGTGTCGAACCGGTGCGGCGCGTTTTTCGTTGCACCGATGCTCGACTATATTCCTCGCATCTTGGAGGGGGCGCTGCTCACCGTGGCGGTGTCTCTGTTGTCCCTGGCTGTCTCGATCGTTTTGGGGTTGCTGGGGGCGTCGGCCAAATTGTCTGGACATCCTGTTCTCTCGGCGTTGGCCACGGTGTACACCACTGTGGTGCGTGGCGTCCCAGAACTGGTGCTGATGCTGCTCGTTTTCTACGGCGGCACCATCGGCCTGACGCATTTGCTCGAGACGCTGGGCCACACTGAAGCCGTCGACATCAACCCCTTCGTCGCGGGCGTGGGCACCATCGGCTTCATCTATGGCGCATACATGACGGAAACCTTTCGCGGCGCGATGCTGGCGATTCCACGTGGCCAAATGGAGGCCGCGTGGGCATTCGGCATGGGGCGGCTGCAAACATTTTTCCGCATCACGCTGCCGCAAATGGTGCGCTACGCCCTGCCCGGCTTCACCAACAATTGGCTGGTGCTCATCAAGAGCACGGCATTGGTCAGCCTCATCGGTCTGCAAGACATGACGTATTTGGCCAAGCAGGCCTCAGCTGCGACGCGTGAGCCGATCTTTTTCTTCGTGTTCGTGGCTGCACTGTTTTTGGTGTACACGTCGGCGTCGCTGTGGGTGCTGCGGCGGCTCGATGAACGGTTCAGCCTCGGGGTGCGCCGCGCCACCTCGTGGCAGAGCTGATTTGGCCGAAAGATCCCGCCGTGAATTGGTCCGTCATTTTCGAGCCCGCCCAGCTCCAGCTTTACGCTGAAGGGCTGCTCACGACCCTGAAGCTGTTGCTGTCGTCGTTGGCGGTGGGTGGGGTGCTGGCGCTGTTTCTGGCGCTGGCGCTCAATAGCCGCTATCGCTGGTTGCGCTGGCTGGTGGGCAGCTACACCTACGTGATCCGCGGCACGCCGTTGTTGATCCAGGTCTATCTGATTTACTACGGCATCGCCCAACTGGAATGGGTACAGGCGCGTTGGGATGCCGTCTGGCCGTGGACCTGGTTCAAGGACGCGTTTTTCTGTGCCCTGCTGGCGTTTGCGCTCAACACCGCTGGCTACACCGCCGAGATGCTGGCCGGCGCCATCCGCGAAACCCCCGCCGGCGAAATCGAGGCCGCACGTGCCATGGGCATGTCGCCGCGGCAGGTGCTCTGGCGCATCGTCATGCCCAGCGCCCTGCGGCGAACGCTACCCGCGTACAGCAATGAAGTCGTCATGATGCTGCACAGCACCAGCTTGGCGAGTACGGTACCGGCGATGCTGGACCTGACGGCGGCGGCCAGCCGCGTGTATTCCGATTTTTATTTGCCGTTCGAGGCCTACCTGTTCGCGGCGGCCATCTATCTCTCGATCACTTTCATGCTGGTGGGCTTGTTCAAGTGGGCCGAACGACGCTTTTTGGCCCATTTGGCGCCCCGCCGAACCTGAATGGACGCCCGTCACCATACCCTGCCCTGCACCAGCCTCGGTAGCACGCGCACGCTGACCAGCCTGCATTACGGCGTGGCAGCAGCGCGCCCCAAGGTGTATATCCAGGCCAGCCTGCATGCGGATGAGCTGCCAGGGATGCTGGTCGCGCACCACTTGCGTGAGCGCCTGACGAAGGCTGAGCGATCCGGGCAGGTGTTGGGGCAGGTGGTGCTGGTGCCGGTGGCCAACCCGATCGGGCTGGCCCAGCGCATCGATCACCGGCCCATGGGGCGGTTCGAGCTCAACACCTCCGAGAATTTCAACCGGTCCTACCCCGATCTGGCGCAAGTGGCGTTCGAGCGAGTGGGTCGCGAGCTGGGCTCGGACCTCGACAAGAACGTGGCCATGGTGCGCGCTGCGGTGCTCGATTGGTTGTCCGAGCAGACGCCGCTGACCGAACTCGAAGGCTTGCGGCTGACGCTGTATCGCCTGGCGGCCGATGCCGACGTCGTGCTCGATTTGCACTGCGACGCCGAGGCCGTGCTGCACCTGTACAGCGAAACCGCGTGCTGGCCGGCGCTCGAACCACTGGCCTGCTGGCTGGGCGCGCAGACCGTGCTGGTGGCCGACTACGGAGCGGGTGGCCAGCCGTTCGACGAGCAGCTCTCCGGGCTGTGGTCACAGTTGGCGGCGCGGTTAGCGGCGCACGGCATCGAGGTGCCGTTGCCGCAGGCTTGCGCCAGCGCGACGGTCGAGCTGCGCGGCGAAGCGGACGTCGGCCACGCCTGGGCCGAGCGCGACGCCGACGCCATCTGGCGCTACCTGCAGCATCTCGGCGTCATCGCGGGTGACCCCGGCCCGGTTCCCGAGCCGCGCTTCGTCCCCACGCCGCTGGCCGGATCGGAAACGCTCAAGGCCCCCTGCCCCGGCGTGATCGCTTTCCATGCCGAGGTGGGCACGGTGCTGTCGCCCGGTGCGCTCGTTGCCGAGATCATCGACCCGCTCTCTGGCCAGACAGCCCTGTTGCGCACCGCGCAGGGTGGCGTACTGTACGCCCGTACGCGAGAACGCTACGCCCCCGCCGGTTTGACGGTGGCCAAAGTGGCGGGCCACCGGCCGGTGCGCACCGGCAATCTGTTGTCCGAGTGATGCAACGCCCCACGATCGAACGATTTCCATGAGCAACGCTCCCATCAAACTCCACGTCGAAGATATCCACAAGCGCTATGGCGGCCACGAGGTGCTCAAAGGGGTGTCGCTGACGGCGCGCGCCGGCGACGTCATCAGCATCATCGGCAGCTCCGGGTCTGGCAAGAGCACCTTTTTGCGCTGCATCAACCTGCTGGAAAAGCCCCATGCGGGGCGCATCGTCGTCGCGGGCGAGGAGCTACGCCTCAAGCCCGCGGCGGACGGCGAGTTACATGCGGCCGATCCTGTCCAACTGCAGCGGCTGCGTACCCGGCTGGCCATGGTGTTCCAGAACTTCAACCTCTGGAGTCACATGACCGTGCTGCAAAACATCATCGAGGTGCCGGTGCATGTGCTCAAGGTGCCGCGCGATCAGGCGGTGGCCAACGCGCGCAAGTATCTCGAGCGGGTGGGTCTCAACGGCGTGGAAGACCGCTATCCCGCGCACATGAGCGGCGGGCAGCAGCAGCGCGTCGCCATCGCCCGGGCGCTGGCGGTCGAACCTGAGGTGATGCTGTTCGACGAACCCACCAGCGCGCTCGACCCGGAGCTGGTGCAAGAGGTGCTGCGCGTGATGCAGGGCCTGGCCGAGGAGCACCGCACCATGGTCGTGGTGACGCACGAAATGGGCTTTGCGCGTGAGGTCTCCAACCATGTTGTCTTTTTGCACCAAGGGCGCATCGAAGAGGAAGGCGACCCCAAGCAGGTGTTGACCTCGCCGCGCAGTGAGCGGCTGCAGCAGTTCCTCAGCGGCAACTTGAAATGACGCGTGACCTTGGGATGGGATCTGAGGGTTGCGTTCCTGATCCTTCCCGCTGCCCCCTATGCGGCCAGCCCAACGGCTGCGCGATGGTGCGGGAACGCACAAGCGGTGAGCCGCAGCCACCCTGCTGGTGCACCCGCGCCACCTTCAGCGCCGAGCTGCTCGCGCGCATTCCCGCCGCCGCGCGCGGCAAGGCTTGTGTCTGTGCCGCGTGTGTCGGCACCGCAATGTCTGGCGCCGACGGCGAGCGCCGGGGATGAGGGGCGCGCGCCACGGGGTGACTCACAAAAAGCGGTCGAGCAACCGCCGGCTGTGCCGGTCCAGCTCCAGCGGGCGGCGAATCAGATACTGCACCCCATGGCTGTCCTGGATCAGCAAGACGTCGCGGGACAGTCGTCGGATATCCTCTTCGCCTTTGAGCACAAAGCGCGTCACGCCGCGGTCGGTCTGCACGGTCCAGGTGCTCGGGGTGGCAAAGCTGCTGACCTCCAGCAGCCGCTGGATGACGGGGGTGAATTCGCGCTCTTGGAGTGCTTGCTCGACGAGCGCTCGCGTCGCCGCATCGAGCGTGTCCAGGCTGTCGATGAAGGCCACCTCACGGCCGTCGGGGCCCATGAGCGCAATGTGGTGCCGCGGCGCTTGAATCGGAAACGCCCGCACGGCGACCACGCCGCTGACCCATTGGCCGCTGGGGTCGCGCCATTCCAGCCGGCCGGCGGCATTGCGCCGCAATACGGGCTGGCTCGTTGGGGATGGGGTCGTCGTCATGGGTTTACTCCCGCAGCCAGTCGCGTTCGGCTTCCGCCTGGCGCGCCTGCGCCTGGTACAGCCGCCAATAGGCCCCCTGGCGCGCCATCAGCTCGTCGTGGGTGCCCTCTTCCACTTTGCGGCCCTTGTCCATCACCACCAACCGATCGGCGCGGCGCAGGGTGGACAGGCGGTGCGCGATGGCGATCGTCGTGCGCCCGCGCACCAAATTGTCCAGCGCCTTCTGGATTTCTTTTTCGGTCTCGGTGTCCACGCTAGAGGTGGCTTCGTCCAGAATCAGAATGCGCGGGTCGATCAGCAGTGCGCGCGCGATGCTGATGCGCTGGCGCTCGCCGCCCGACAGGCCTTGCCCGCGCTCGCCCACGAGTGAGTCATAGCCTTGGGGCAAGCGCAAAATGAACTCGTGCGCATGGGCAGCGCGGGCGGCGGCGATGATCTCCTCGCGTGTGGCGTCGGGCTTGCCGTAGGCGATGTTTTCCGCGATCGTGCCAAAGAACAAGAACGGCTCTTGCAGCACCAGCCCGATGTGGCGCCGATAGTCCGCCACGCGCAACTGCCGGATGTCCACGCCATCGACCAGGATTTGCCCTTCGGCCACGTCGTAGAAGCGGCAGATGAGGTTCACCAACGTACTCTTGCCCGAGCCGCTGTGGCCGACCAGGCCGATCATCTCGCCCGGCCGCACCTCCAGGTCGAGCCCCTGGATGACGGCGCGGTTGCCATAGCGAAAGCCGACCCCGCGCAGCTCGATGCGCCCCTGCACCGACGGCAGCGACACCGGCTGGGCCGGTTCGGGCACACTCGAGACGTGATCCAAGATGTCGAAGATGCGCTTGGCGCCCGCCGCCGCTTTTTGCGTGACCGAGACGATGCGGCTCATCGAGTCGAGCCGCGTGTAAAAACGCCCGATGTAGGCCAGAAACGCCGTCAGTACCCCCACCGTCACCGAACCCCGCGCCACCAGCCAGATGCCAAAGCCCCACACCACCAGCAGGCCGATCTCGGTCAGCAGCGACACTGTGGGTGAAAACAGCGACCACAGCCGGTTGAGCCGGTCGTTGACCTCCAGGTTGTGCCGGTTGGCGTCGCGAAAGCGTTGTGCCTCGCGCCCCTCCTGGGCAAAGGCTTTGACGACACGGATGCCCGGAATCGTGTCGGCCAGCACATTGGTGACCTCGGCCCAGACGCGGTCGATCTTCTCGAAGCCGGTGCGCAGCCGGTCACGCACGACATGAATGAGCCAGCCGATCAGCGGCAGCGGCAGCAGCGTGGCCAGCGCCAGTGTGGGGCTGATGGAAAACAAAATCACCGCCGTCATCGCGATCATGATCACGTCGGTGGCGAAGTCCAGCAGGTGCAGGGACAGAAAGATGTTGATGCGATCCGTCTCCGAGCCGATGCGCGCCATCAGGTCACCGGTGCGGCGGTTGCCGAAGTACTCCAGCGACAGGCCCAGCAGGTGCTCGTAGGTCGTGGTGCGCAGATCGGCACCGATGCGCTCCGATACCAGCGCCAGGATATACGTCTTGGCCCAACCCAGCCCCCACGCCAGCAGCGAGGCGGCCAGCAGCCCGCTCAGCAGCCAAGCGACCAAAGTCCAGTCGACCGGCGTGCCGTTTTGGTATGGAATCAGCACGTCGTCCATCAACGGGATGGTCAGGTACGGCGCCACCAAACTGGCCGCCGTGGACGCCAGCGTGAGCAGAAAGCCCGCCAGCAGCTGCCAGCGATAGGGGCGCGCAAAGCGCCACAAGCGCAACAGCGTCCGCGTCGACGGCGGTGTGTGTACCACCTGCGCACACACCGCGCACTCGTCGTCCTCCGGCTCCATCGGCGCGTGGCACACCGGGCAGTGCAGCGCGGCGGGAGCCATCGGGGGTGTCGCGCCCTCTGGGCTGTCGCGCAGCGCCTCGAAGCGCTCGATCAGGCGTTGCGCTGCCAGCTGCCGCCCCAGGGTGTAGCGCCACACCGCCAGCCGCTGCGGCTCATCGCCCGCCCTCCCCTCACGCATCAGCTCCAGCGTGGCCACGCCGTTGTGGTCGTGGCTCCAAAGGGACAGACCGGGCTCTATCGACCAGCTTTGAACCGCTGCCTGTGGCGTTGCCACCCAGCACAATTGACGCCCTGCAATCCACAGCAGCCCTTCACGAAAACGCAGCTGCTCATCAAGGTCGGTCAACAACCAGACGGTATGGTCCTCGCCCCTACCCGCGGTGGCCCTCACGGCTTCGCGCCAGACGGCAGGCAGCCCTGACAACCCGGGCACAGGTGGACTCGGATACGACATGTTGCAATTTCGTTTCGAAGCTGGGGGATGGCTCGGTTCACAATACCACGTTGTCTAATCCGAGCATCCCGTTCGAACATCGCGCATTCTACGGCTGTCATCTCCACGCTCTTCGCATCCCATGCCGCACTCGACCATCCAGATCCGCCGCATGCACTACTTGCGCGGCCCCAACCTCTGGACCTACCGTCCAGCGATCGAGGCCCTGATCGACATCGGCGAACTCGAAGACCACCCCTCCAACACCATTCCCGGCCTGTATGAACGACTGACCGATTGGCTGCCGGGACTGGTGGAACACCACTGCGGCGTGGGCGAGCGCGGCGGTTTTTTGCAGCGGCTACGCGAGGGGACCTGGCCCGGGCACATCATGGAGCACGTCGCCATCGAGCTGCTCAACCTGGCGGGTATGTCCACCAGTTTTGGTCAAACTCGCTCGACCGACGAGCGGGGTGTATACAAGCTGGTCATCCGCGCCCGCGAGGAGCACGTCGCGCGCCAAGCGCTGTTGGATGCGCGTGATCTGCTCATGGCGGCGATCGAGGACCGCCCGTTCGATGTGCCCGCCGCCGTCAAAGGCCTCAAGGCGCTGATCGACCGCCATGCGCTGGGCCCCAGCACGGCCGCCATCGTCGATGCCGCGACGGCGCGCCGCATCCCCCATATCCGTCTGACCGAGGGCAACCTGGTGCAACTGGGTTACGGCGTCAACCAACGCCGTATTTGGACCGCGGAGACCGATCGCACGAGCGCCATCGCCGAGACGATCTCGCGCGACAAGGACCTCACCAAGCGGCTGTTGGCCGAGTGCGGCGTTCCGGTCCCGGAGGGCCGCGTCGTCACCTGCGCCGAGGACGCGTGGGAAGCCGCGCTGGAGATTGGCCTGCCCGTGGTCGTGAAACCGGTCGACGCCAACCATGCGCGAGGGGTGTCGCTGGACGTGCGCACGCGCGAGGAGATCGAGGCGGCCTACACGCTGGCGCAACGCGAAGGCTCCGAGGTGATGGTCGAGCGCTTCATCCGAGGCCACGAGCACCGCGTGTTGGTCATCGGCAGCCGGGTTGTGGCGGCTTCTCGCGGTGAGCGCGCGGTGATCATCGGCGACGGGGTGCATACCGTGCGCGAGCTCATCGAGCGCGACATCAACAGCGACCCGCGCCGTGGTGAGGAAGAAGAGTTTCCGCTCGACACCATCCGCCTGCCGGAGAACCGCGACGTGATGCTGGAGCTGCGTCGCCAAGGCTTGACGCCCGACAGCGTGCCCGAGGCAGGGCGTGAGGTGCTGGTGCAACGCACGGGGTTGCTCACCGATGACGTGACCGACCAAGTCCACCCAGACGTGGCCGAGCTGGCCGCGCTGGCGGCGCGCATCGTGGGGCTGGATATCGCCGGCATCGACCTGGTGGTGGAGGACATCGGCCAGCCCCTGGCCGCGCAGGGTGGCGCCATCGTCGAGGTCAATGCTGGCCCTGGCCTGCTGCCACACCTCAAGCCTGCACGCGGGCAGCCTCGTCCCGTGGGCGAGGCCATCGTCGCGCATTTGTTTCCCGGACGAGACAACGGCCGCATTCCGGTGGTGGGCATTACGGGGACGCGCGAGACCGCGCCACTGGCGTTGCTGGTGGGGCTGTTGTTGCAGCTGTCAGACCACACGGTGGGCGTTTCATGCGGCGGACGGCTCTACTTACAGATGCAGCCCATCGACGCCAGCCCGCCGTCGGACTGGGAGGCGGGCCAGCGCATCTTGATGAATCGCAGCGTCGATGCGGCCGTCATCGAGAGCTCGCCACGCACCATGCTGGACGAGGGCTTGCCCTATGACCGCTGCCAGGTCGGCATCGTCACCGATGTACCCGATCCCGTGGGACTGGAAGACCACTACATCACCACACGCGAGCACCTGCGCAAGGTGTTGCGCACGCAGGTCGACGTGGTGCTGCCGCAGGGCTGCGCCGTGCTCAATGCCGACTGCGAGGTCAGTGCGGGTTTGGCCGAGCTGTGCGATGGCGACGTACTGCTGTACAGCACCGATCCGCGCCATGCCCGGCGCGAAGCCCATGTCGCCGATGGCCGGCGCTTCGTCACCGTCGACGGACGCCAGGTGGTGTTGATACAGGCCAGCGGCGCCACCGGCACGCTCGACCTCGATCACCCGGGCATCGTGGCCCTGTTGCAGCACATCGAGCTGCCCACGTTGCTGGCGGCCATCGGCGCGGGGGTTGCGCTGGGCCTGTCACCGGGCTTGATTCGCGCAGGTATGGAAACCGCCATCACCACCCTCCGCACGCTGCTGACCGATATCTAACCAACGCTGCATCGCCACCATGAACGTCACCCGTTTGCGGGCCCTGCGGGGCCCCAACCTCTGGAGCCGCTACACGGCCATCGAAGCCACCGTGCAATGCACCCCCGACGAGGTGGACTTGCGGCGCATGCCGGGTTTCGAGGAGCGACTGCGGCAGCGGTTTCCCGAACTGGGCATGCTGCCCGAGCCAACGGCTGAGGGCGTGCTGTCGATGGCGCATGCGCTGGAAATCACTGTCCTGGCCCTGCAAACCCATGCGGGTTGCCCTGTCAGCTTCAGCCGCACGGTCGCCGCAGCCGACCCCGGCGCCTATCAGGTCGTGGTCGAGTACAGCGTCGAAGACGTGGGGCGGCTCGCTTTCGATCGGGCGCTGGCGTTGCTGCAAGCCGCCGGTGACGATCAACCCTTCGATGTCGCCAGCACCATTGCTGAGCTCAAGGAACTGGACGAGGATTTGCGCCTGGGGCCCTCGACCGGCGCGATCGTCGAGGCCGCGGTCGCCCGTGGCATTCCGTACCGGCGCCTAACCAGCGGCAGTTTGGTGCAGTTTGGCTGGGGCAGCAAACAGCGGCGCATCCAAGCGGCCGAGTGCGACACCACCAGCGCCATCGCCGAATCGATCGCCCAAGATAAAGAGCTGACCAAGCAATTGCTGCACGCAGCGGGCGTGCCGGTGCCGCTCGGGCGCCCCGTGCGCGACGCCGAGGATGCCTGGCGCGCCGCGCAAGAGCTGGGCGGTGCCGTCGTCGTCAAGCCGCGCGATGGTAATCAAGGCAAGGGTGTCACCGTCAACATCCGCACACGCGAACAGGTGATGGCCGCGTACGAAGTCGCCAGCCGCTACGGCAGCGAGGTCATGGTCGAGCGCTATCTGCCCGGCATCGACTTTCGGCTGCTGGTCGTCGGGCGCAAACTGGTGGCCGCGGCGCGGCGCGATCCCCCGTTGGTGGTGGGCGATGGCGTGCATACCGTACGCCAACTGGTGGACGCCGTCAACGCCGATCCCCGGCGCGGCGACGGCCACGCCACACCGCTGACGCGCATCCGGCTCGACGACATTGCGTTGGAACGGCTGGCACAGCAGGGCTTGACGCCCGACGACGTCCCACCCCGCGGCATGCGCGTCGTGCTGCGTAACAACGCCAACCTCTCCACCGGAGGGACGGCGACCGATGTAACGGACGAGGTCCATCCGCTGGTGGCCCAGCGCGCCGTGGCCGCGGCGGTGACCGTCGGGTTGGACGTGTGCGGGGTGGACGTGGTGTGCCAAAGCGTGGTCGAGCCGCTGGAAGCGCAAAGCGGGGGGATCGTCGAGGTCAACGCCGCCCCGGGTCTGCGCATGCACTTGAGCCCCTCTTATGGCAAGGGGCGCAACGTCGGGCAGGCCATCATCGACCACATGTTTACGCCGGGTGAGGACGGGCGCATCCCCGTCATCGCCGTCACGGGTACCAACGGCAAAACCACCACGGTGCGCCTGACGGCGCACCTGCTGCGCCAGCGCGGTTGGCGCGTGGGCTTTACCGACACCAACGGCGTCTATGTCAACGGCCGACAAATCGACAGCGGCGATTGCAGCGGCCCCAAGAGCGCCCGCCGCGTGCTGGCCCATCCGGACGTGGACGCGGCCGTATTGGAGACCGCGCGTGGCGGCATTTTGCGTGAGGGACTGGCGTTCGATCGTTGTCAGGTCGCCATCGTCACCAACATCGGCACGGGCGACCACCTCGGTCTCCACTACATCACCACCGTCGAAGACCTCTCGGTTCTCAAGCGCGTCATCGTGCAGAACGTGGCCGATCATGGCACGGCCGTGCTCAACGCGGCGGATCCCCACTGTGTCGCCATGGCCGATTTCTGTCCCGGGCAGGTGACCTACTTTGGCCCATCGGCGCACCATCCAGTCATTGCGACGCATCGGGCCCTGGGGCGGCGTGTCGTGTTCGTCGACGGTGACAACATCGTCGCTGCCGAGGGCCAATGGCAAGTGCGCATCCCGCTGGCGCAAATCCCGCTGACCGAGGGGGGGGCGCTGGCCTTCCAGGTCGACAACACCATGGCTGCGATCGCCGCGGCCTGGGCCGTGGGCGTGCCGTGGGATGCCATCGTGCGAGGGCTGGAGAGCTTCACGTCCGATGCGGCCACGGTGCCCGGGCGGTTCAACCGCTTCGCCTACCGCGGGGCCACGGTCATCGCCGACTACGGGCACAACCCCGATGCGATCGCGGCGTTGTGTCAGGCGGCGCAGCGGCTGCCGGCGGGCAAGCGGGTGGTCGTCATCAGTGCGGCGGGTGACCGGCGCGACCAGGACATCGTGGCGCAAGCGAGGCTGATCGGCGAGGTTTTCGACGAGGTCGTGCTGTTCGAGGACGCCTGCCAGCGCGGCCGCGCCGATGGCGAGGTGATCGCGCTGCTCGAGCAAGGCCTGCGCAATGCCACCAAGACCCGGTGGCAAACCGCGGTACGGGGTGAGTTCGCTGCCATCGACATCGCGCTGGCCCGCCTGCAGCCTGGCGATCTGTGCCTGATCCTGGTCGATCAAGTGGAGGAGGCGCTGGCGCACATCGCGCGCCGCGTGGCGGAGAGCGAGCAGCCCGCCACTGCGTGAGCCAGTCCCGTCTGAGTCAGCCCCAAAACAGCAGCGCGTCGCGGCCCTCCACGAGGAGATCGACGCGCCGCCCCACCGGCAGCACGACCTTGGTGGGCACATGCCCGAACGGCAACCCGGTGAGCACCGGCACGCCCGGTAACTGTGTACGCAACCACGCGACCACGCTCTCGAGGCGAAAGCCGCGGTCGTGCGGCGTGAGGGTATAGCGGTTGAACGCCCCCAGCAAGATAGCGCGCTGGCGCGGCAACACGCCAGCCAGCAGCAACTGCGTCAACATCCGCTCGACCCGGTAAGGGTGCTCGCCCACGTCTTCCAGAAACAGCAGCCCGCCCTCCACCTCGGGCAGGTAAGGCGTGCCGACCAGCCCCGTCAGTATCGACAGGTTGCCGCCCCAAAGGGTGGCGTTTTCTACCCGCCAACCGTCGGCCAGCGCAGGATGCGCGCGCACGTCGCCCGAGGGCAGCCGCCAGCCGCTGCCCTCCCCCACACCCTGCACCAAATCGTCGAAGCAGGCAGTGGTGATCTCATCGAGCGGCTCGTCTGTCCAGTCCTCCATCAGCGCGGGGCCTGCCCAAGTGACCGTACCACGCTGGGCCAGTACCGCCAGATGAAACGCCGTGAAGTCGCTCAGCCCTACCCAGGCCATCCCGCGTTGGGCGGCGCTGTCGATCGCGTCGTAGGGCAACCACGTGAGTAGCCGCGTCAAGCCGTACCCGCCACGGGTGGTCAACGCCACATCGGCCCCGCTGGCCGCCGCGCGCTCGATCGCCGCCAAGCGGGTCGCGTCGTCCCCCGCAAAGCGCTGGTGGCGCGACAGGGCGTCTGGGTCGATCTCGACCTCGTAGCCGGCGGCCTGCAAGCGGCGCACGGCGCGCCGGAACGCAGCGCGATCCTGCACTGCCCCGCTGGGAGAGTAGAGGTACACACGTGGCATGGGCACCATTATCGGGCCGCTGCGGCCCAGGCCCGCTGTCCTGCGCGGTGCCCCGGATCTGGAAATGGCGCATCGACCCACTCGGGCTGCTCGGGCATCAAGTCCGCGTCTGCGACTGACAGCGTGGCCCGGATCCGCGCCCCCAGCGCGGCGTGCAAGGCTGGCAGCAGCCATTGCGCCCCAGGCGCCCACGCCAGCCGACAGTCAGACACATCCAGCGCGTCCAACCAGGCCCGCAGAATCTCGGCATGACGCTCGGGCGAGTGCCACGATGCTTTTTTGGGTTTGTCGCTCTGACCAAAGCCGATCAGATCTGGCACCAACACGCGCTCGCCCGCCTGCAGCCGCGCCGTCACCCAGGGCAGCCACTGCGGCCACCAGCCGCGTGGGCCGTGCAGACAGACCCAAGGCGGCGTCGATTCTGCGGGCCCCACATCCAGCCAATGCAGGCGCAGGCCCTCCAGCTCAGGCAAGTCTTGCCGCGCATGCGAATGCTGCGGGGAAATCCCCCAACGGGCGGCTTGTGCCCAGATGGCCTCGAACGCCTGCGCTGGCGCGCGCAGCGCATCGTCGCGCAGCGGCTGCGCTTGCGCGCGCTGCTCGGCGCGGCGCCGGACGAAAAACTCGCGCATCAACGACGCCGCTTCATCTGCCCGCACGCCGGCGAGCACTGCCGTATGCGCGTTGAGCGCGGGCTGCGCAAACAGATCGACCACCGACCCCGCCGCGCCCATGCGGGGCTCGGGCGCCCCATACACCACGCGCGCCAAGCGCGCGTGCAGCGCTGCCTGGGCGCACATCGCGCACGGCTCCACCGTCACGTATAGGGTGCAACCCTCCAGTCGATAGTTGCCCAGTGTCTGCGCCGCCTCGCGCAGTGCGACGACCTCGGCATGCGCCGTCGGGTCATGGGCGGTGATCGAGCGGTTGTGACCGCGCCCGACGATGCGCCCGTCGCAGACCACGACGGCGCCCACCGGCACCTCGCCCGCCCCGGCCGCCTGCCGTGCCAGCGCGAGCGCTTCGGCCATGTACTTGTCGTCGGTTTCGACGATGGCACCCTGCTCCATGCACTGCTTTCGTGTCGGGGGCGGTTTGGTGCTGGGCTGTGGCAGCCAAGCGTTCTCTGCAACGCTGGGGGATTGTAAAAGGCCTTTCAAGTCATGACTGCCAGCGCGACTTGCCCCGCGTCACCCGGGCCTTGCTGGACTGCTGCGCCACGATCTTGACGCGGCCGCCTCCCAGCAAAGCCCTTGTTCCTCTTGCACCACGAGCGCATGTCCGCCTAGACTCTGGAGCAGTCATCGAAACCCTGCGCCATCCCATGGACGACCACGCCATCGTTGCGGCCTGCGCCAAGGGCGATAGCCACGCTTTGCGAAGCCTGCATGAGCGACATGCCCGTGCGGCATATACGTTTGCACTGCGCCTGCTTGGAAACCCGGCGGACGCCGACGATGCCGTGGCCGAGGCGTTTTACGAGGTTTGGCGATCGGCCTCGAAGTTCGCCAACCGCTCCAGCGTGCGAACCTGGATTTTGGGCATCGTCCGCCACAAGGCCCTGGACCTCCTGCGTGCCCGAGGTGCACGCGCGGAGGAGGCCATCGAAGACGCGCTCACCGATACCCTGGTCGATCCCGGCCCCACGCCATTTGAATGGTTGGCCGAGCACCAGACTTGGGAAATGGTCGATCGGTGCATGCAGGCTTTGCCCGTCCCCCAGCGGGAGAGTTTGCACCTGTTCCTGCTCGAAGGTCTGTCTTTGCAGCAAATCGCCCAGCTCCAAGGGGTGCCGGACAACACCGTCGCCACACGAATTCATCACGCCAAGCGCAAGCTGAAGCTGTGCCTGACCGAAGCCCTCGGATTGAAGAAAGCCAGCCCAAAAGCCGACTCAGTGTTATGACGAACACTCCCTCTCAACCCACGGGTGAGCGGCCCAGCGCCAGTCCCGGAGAAATCCAGTGGCTCGATCGCATTCGGCAGCAGCTCGAAGTCGCGGCACCCCCGTTCGATCACGAGCGTAACTGGCAACGCGTGGCCGCCCGGATCGACGCGGAGCGCGAATGGGATCGTGCCCAAAACCGCCGCTCCCAAGGGCGAAGGCCATGGTGGTGGGCGCTGATGGCCTATGGCATGGGTGCTGCAACGGCCGCGATCCTCATGACCGTCGTCGCTCCCGAGCCCTGGCGTGCCGATACGGCCGTAGTGCCTTTGGGCGCCGAAGAAAGCACCGCCAAGGCCGCCGCACGCGTGCGGCTCCAAGTGGTGTTCTCCGATCAGGCCACCCTCGCGCAGGTGCGGGCGGCGCTGTCGCCCATCGACGCCGAGATCATCGCGGGCCCAGGGCGTCTGGGCGTCTGGACCATTGCTTTGCCCGCATCCAGCGCCGACGAAGCAGAAAAGGTTTTGCGCGCCCTGCCGATTGTCGAAAGTGTCTCGCGATGAAACGGGTCGTCACCGCGCTCCTGTTGGGGGCGAGTCTTTGCGGAACCGCGATCGGGCAGGTCGAGCCGCCGAAAGGCCAGCCCTCGCGCGGTGGTTCAGCGGGTGTCGGCATTGGCATCCAAGTCGACCTGAGAAGTCTCGTCAGCGGCGTCGCCGCGTTGCTCGGGCGTGCTACGTCCGACACGGTCTCGAACGTCGTCGCGGGCCAAGTCGTCGCCGTTTGGGCTGAAGACGAAGTCGCGCTCGCGCCGGAAGAAGTTGCGCGGGCCATGCAAGCTCGGGTCTTGGCAGACCATCCGCTGTCCTCGCTCGGGTTGCGGCTCGTCCTGTTTGCGGTGGACGAAGAGGAGGCAGACAAGCTCCTGGCACAGGCCCGCCAGTCTTTTCCCCAAATTTCCTTCGCACGCAACAGCTACGTCGATACGCTCCAGACCGAGCACACAGCAGCCAGCCCGGGCGCGGCAGGCCGGCAGTACGCGCACGAACTGGTTCGCGCAACGGCCGTGCAGCGCTTGCCTCAACCCGTGCGCATCGGTGTCATCGATGGCGCACCCGACGCCAACGCCCCCTTGGACGCGGCGTCGTTCGATCTGCAGCGCTTTACGGACACCGGTCAAAGTCCGCACGCCAGCGCCATCGCCTGTGAACTGGCTTGCCGACCCGAGACGGGCTTCCCCGGTCTGGCGCGGGGTGCCGAGTTGGTGTGGGCGGCCATTCTTTCGCCACACCAGAATGGCCATGAACGCAGCGACTTGGTGACATTGGCCCGCGCGCTCGATGGGCTGGTCAAGCGCCGCGCCGAAGTCGCCTGACAACAAGTCTCGCACACCCCCCAATCCTGTCCTCACCCGCGTGCTCGACCGTGTGCTGCCGAAGGTGCGGGCTTTCGTCGCTGCCGCAGGCAATGGCGGACCCAATGGCGCCGTGCCCCTGCCGGCAGCGCACCCTGGTGTGATTGCCGTGGCCGCCGTCGATGCCGCTGCCCAGCCCTGGCCGCAGGGGAGTCGCGGCCAGGCCATCCTCGTCGCTGCGCCCGGCGTGGACCTGTGGCTCCCCGTCGGCGGTGGCCGGTATTTCACCGGCACTTCATATGCCGCGCCGTTCGCCGCAGCCTGGATCGCACAGCGGCTCGCACGCAGCCAGTCCGCCGATGCGGCTGCCTTGTGCGCCACGGCCCAGGACTTGCCGCCCGCTGGGCGTGACGACGCCACAGGCTGCGGGCTGCTGCGTTGGTCGCCCTAGTGAAAGCACCATTGAAGAAAAGCGCCGGAACTGCCGACTCAGAGGTACCCCATCAACCTGAGGAGCCCCAACATGACTGT
>DYIC01000111.1 GCA_020723845.1 Hydrogenophaga sp. | reverse complement strand
CTAGGGTTGGGCAAGATCACGGCAGAGCAGCTGACGCTGGCGCTGGCGCGCCAACGGGCCCAGCCCGACCGTCCGCTGGGGCAGACGCTGATCGACATGGGCTTGATCCAGTCCGACGATCTGCAAACGGCGCTGGCGCGCAAGATGGGCTACCCGTTCGTGGATGTGCGCCACTACCCCGTCGATCCCGCCGCGCTGCGGCTGGTGCCAGTGACGCTGGCCACCCGCTTGCAGGTGCTGCCGATCGCGCTCATGGGATCGGCCATCGTGGTCGCCATGCCCGATCCGCTGCAGTTCAAGGCGATCGACGAGTTGGAGTTCACCGCCCAGCGCAAAGTGATTCCAGTGGTCAGCCCAGCCGCGGATCTGCGCGCGCGCATTGCCGAGGTGTACCGCGCGTTGGGCATGGCCAAGGATGGCGCACCGGCACCGGCGACGGAGGCGGCCGTCCCAGGCACGGGCCCGGTGGCCGACCAAGCGGCGTGGCAGCTGGCCGCAGAGTTGACCGACGAAGCCCAGGGCGACGGAACGGACGAACGCCCCCTCGAGCAGTCGGACAACACGCTGGTCAAGCTGGTCAACACCATGATCATCGAGGCTTTCCACCAGCGGGCATCGGACATCCACATCGAGCCCTACCCGGGGCGCGACAAGGTGGTCATCCGGTTTCGCGTGGACGGCGAGATGCGCCCGTACCTGGAGCTGCCTCCCAGCTATCGCCATGCGCTCATCGCCCGCATCAAGGTGATGTGCAATCTCGACATCTCTGAGCGGCGCAAGCCCCAGGACGGCAAGATCCATTTTCGCCGCTTTGGCGGGTTGCCCATCGAGTTGCGCGTGGCCACCATCCCGACGGCGGGCGGCCTGGAGGATGTCGTGATGCGCATCCTCAACTCGTCCGTCCCGCTGCCGTTAGAGGGGCTGCATCTGAGCGCCCGCAACCTGGCGGCGATCGAGCAGATCCTGTCGCGTCCGTATGGGCTGTTTTTGTGTGTGGGCCCCACGGGGTCGGGCAAGACGACCACGCTGCACGCAGCGTTGCAGCGCCTCAATACGCCCAACCGCAAGATCTGGACCGCCGAGGATCCGGTCGAGATCACCCAGCGCGGGCTGCGCCAAATCCAGGTCAACCCCAAAATCGGCTGGACGTTCGCACAGGCCCTGCGCTCGCTGCTGCGCGCCGACCCCGACGTCATCATGGTGGGGGAAATCCGCGATGCCGAGACGGCAGAGATGGCCATCGAGGCATCGTTGACCGGCCACTTCGTGATGTCGACGTTGCACACCAACTCCGCGGCTGAGACCATTTTGCGCCTGCACGATCTGGGGGTCGATCCGTTTTCGTTTGCGGATTCGCTGCAGGGGGTGCTGGCGCAGCGGCTGGTGCGGCGCCTGTGCCCGGCTTGTGTCGAGACCGAGCCCATGGCGCCGCCGCGGCTGCGCGAGTTGATTCGCGACTACCAAGCGCAGCTGCCGGCCGATCACCCCTGGCAGGATGACGACGTGCTGGAGCGCGAATGGCGGCAGCGCTTCAGCCG
>DYIC01000053.1 GCA_020723845.1 Hydrogenophaga sp. | reverse complement strand
GGCAGGTGGCGCGCGCTGGGGTAAACCGCGTAGATGCCGTTGGGCGGGGCGGCGTAGTCGTCCAGCACGCTGACCAACCGGCCGGCGTCGATGTCGGCCTGCACTTCCCAGGTGCTGCGCCAGGCCAGCCCTAGGCCAGCGATGCACCATTCGTAGAGCACTTGGCCGTCGGTGCAGTCCAGTGGGCCGCGGGGGCGGATGTGGATGACCTTGCGCCGCCCGTCGGCTTCCGTCATGGTAAACGCCCAGCCGCGCGTTTGCGAAGCGTCCGAGGACAGCACCAGGCAGTCGTGCTGTAGCACGTCGTGCGGCGTGCGCGGGATCCCGTGCCGACGGAGGTAGCTGGGTGCGGCCACCACGAGACGCCGGTTGTCCGCCAAACGGGTGCTGATGAGCGTGGAGTCGGGCAGGTCACCCACGCGCACGGCGCAGTCGTAGCCTTCGGCCACCAGATCGACCAGGCGGTCGCTCAGGTTGAGCGAAACGGTGACCTCCGGGTGGCGCGCGCGAAAGAGCGGCACCAGCGGCGCCACACGCTGGCGCCCAAACCCTGCAGGGGCGGTGATGCGCAAGTGGCCGCGCACGGTTTGGCCGCCGGCGCTGACGTTGGCCTCGGCCTGCGCGAGCTCGGCGAGCAAGCGCTGACAATCCTCCAAAAAGGCGCTGCCTTCCGGCGTCAGGGTCAGCCGCCGCGTGGTGCGCACCAGCAGCTTGACGCCCAAATGCTCCTCTAGCGCGTCCAGCCGCCGACCGATGATGGCGGGCACCACGCCCTCGGCGCGCGCGGCGGCGGCGAGGCTGCCGCGCTGCGCCACCGAGACGAAGGTTTCCATGGCCTTGACGCGGTCCATGGCGCTGATTATTCAACAAAAAGTCATGGCTGACGAGGGCGGCATGGGCTCGATTTCGCCCCGGCAATGCCCTACAGTTGCAGCATCCGTATCTGCCCCGACACGTCCCTTCCGGGCGCGCCGGGTGAAGTATTGACACCATGGAGAGCAACCGAATGACGACTTCTCGTATCCCCGTGGGCCGCTTGCAGGTGGCCGAAGTGCTGTATCGCTTCATCGAAGACCAAGTGCTGCCCGGCACCGGCATCGACAGCGCGCGCTTTTGGCAAGGGTTCGACGCCATCGTGGCCGATCTGGCCCCCAAGAACCGCGCCTTGCTGGCCGAGCGCGACCGCCTGCAGGCCGAGCTGGACAAGTGGCACAGCGCGCACCCCGGACCCATCCAAAACCCGCAGGCGTACCGCCAGTTTCTGGAGACGATCGGCTACCTGGTGCCGCCGCCCGGCGACGTGCGCGTGACCACGGCCAACGTCGACGCGGAGCTGGCCACGCAGGCTGGTCCGCAGCTGGTGGTGCCGATTCTGAACGCGCGCTATGCGCTCAACGCCGCCAATGCGCGCTGGGGCAGCCTGTATGACGCGCTCTACGGCACCGACGTCATCCCCGAAGACGACGGTCGCGCCAAAGGGCCGGGTTACAACGAAAAACGCGGTGCCGAGGTGATTGCCTACGCGCGCCGTGTGCTGGACGAGGCCGCGCCGCTGGCGCAGGGGTCGCACGCCGATTCGGTGGCCTACACCGTCGACGGCGGTGCGCTGCGTGTGCGCCTGCGCGACGGCAGCGTCACTGGCTTGCGCGAGCCGACCCATTTCGTGGGCTACCAGGGCGCGGGCGAGGCGCCGTCGTCGGTGCTGTTGCGCCACCATGGGCTGCACCTGGACATTCGCATCGACCGTCAACACCCCATCGGGGCGACCGACCCTGCCGGCGTGTGCGACGTGGTGCTGGAAGCGGCGTTGTCCACCATCCTGGATCTGGAAGATTCGGTGGCGGCGGTCGATGCCGAAGACAAGGTGCTGGGCTACCGCAACTGGCTGGGCATTTTGCAGGGTTGGTTGACGGAAAGCTTCGACAAGGGCGGCCGCATGCTCACGCGCGGTCTGAACCCGGACCGCCGCTACCGCACGCCGGACGGCCAAGGTGAACTGGTGCTGCCCGGGCGTTCGCTGCTGTTCGTGCGCAACGTGGGGCACCTGATGACCAACCCGGCCATCCTGTACACCGACGCGGACGGCCAGGTGCGCGAGATCCCGGAAGGCATCATGGACGCCGTGGTGACCACCACCATCGCGCTGCACGACCTGCAAGGGCACGGGCGCTTGCCCAGCGGTGAGGCGATCCGCAACAGCCGCGCGGGCAGCATCTACATCGTCAAGCCCAAGATGCACGGGCCGCGCGAGGTGGCGTTCGCCAACGAGCTGTTCGCGCGCGTAGAACAGTTGCTGGGCCTGCCGGACAGCACGGTCAAACTTGGCATCATGGACGAGGAGCGCCGCACCAGCGTCAACCTCAAGGCGTGCATCGCCGCGGCCAGCAGCCGTGTGGCGTTCATCAACACCGGCTTTTTGGACCGCACGGGCGACGAGATCCATACCGCGATGCTCGCCGGCCCCATGATCCGCAAGAACGACATGAAGACCAGCGCCTGGATTGCCGCCTACGAGCGCAACAACGTGCTGGTGGGCCTGAAGTGCGGCTTGCGCGGGCGCGCCCAGATCGGCAAGGGCATGTGGGCCATGCCCGACCTGATGAAGGCGATGCTGGAGCAAAAAATCGCCCATCCCAAGGCCGGTGCCAACACCGCCTGGGTGCCCAGCCCGACGGCGGCCACGTTGCACGCGCTGCACTACCACCAGGTCGATGTCGCCGCCATCCAGCAAGCGCTGGAACAAATCGACGCTGATGCCGAGCGCGACACCCTGCTGGCCGGGCTGCTGACCGTGCCCGTCAGCCCCAACCCGCACTGGAGCGAGGCCGACAAGCAGCAGGAGCTGGACAACAATATCCAGGGCATCCTGGGCTACGTGGTGCGCTGGGTGGACCAAGGGGTGGGGTGTTCCAAGGTGCCCGACATCAACGACGTCGGCCTGATGGAAGACCGCGCCACGCTGCGTATCAGCAGCCAGCACGTGGCCAACTGGCTACACCACGGTGTCGTCACACCCGAGCAGGTGCGCGCGACCTTCGAGCGCATGGCGGCGAAAGTGGACCAGCAAAACGCGGGTGACCCCAACTACCGCCCCATGGCGCCGCACTTCGAGCAGAGCATGGCGTTCCAGGCTGCGCTGGATCTGGTCTTCAAGGGCAAGGAGCAACCCAACGGCTACACCGAGCCGCTGCTGCACGCTTGGCGTCTGAAGGTCAAAGCGGCGCGCGCGGGGGGCTGAGGACTCCGGTCAGCGGCCGACGGCCCGGCGAAATTGGGCGCGCAGGTGCCATCCGTCGGGCTGACGGTCCCGCTGCAGCACGATGCCGCCGTCGGTGTGCGCGAGCTGCTGGGCCAACAGCCACACCACGCCGTCCTCTCGAGCGGCATCGGCCGTGTCGGCATCGCTGGACGCGACCGACAGCTCGAGCCAACCCGAGAGGCCGCCGAGCGCAGCGCCAGCGCCGACCACGCTGTCCACGGCCCGCAGCTCGACGCGCCAATCCAGGCGGTTGCCGTGCTGCAGCCCCCACTCCAGCAGCGTCTGCACTAGGCTGTAGGCCAGCGTGGGATCGATCAGCAGCTCCACCGGGTGCAGTTGCCGGACCACCGTCACGCCAGCCAGTGCCAGCTCGTCGCGCCGTTCGTGCAACACCGATTCGACGATCTGCGCGAGGTCGATCTTTTCGTGCGTCTGGCGCACCTGGCCGCTGTGCAGCCGCACGATTTGCTGCGCCTGGATGCTGCAGCGCTTCAGGCGCAATGCCGGCTGTGCCAGGATGTGGTACTCCGCCTCGCTGAGGCGACCGCGCTGCACCAGCAGCGCCAGCCCGCGCAGCAGATGATCGACCGAATCGACGGCCTGGGTGGTGACCGCCACAGCCAGATCTGGCCAGTGGGGTGCCAGGCGCCAGTCGGCTGGCTCGACGCGGCTAGGCGTCGGCGAAGGCGGGGGCAGGGTGGTGGACAACACGGGCAATGATCGGGGCGTGCAGAGCAAAGGGGCAAAAGACAAGCCAAAGCAGTGTAGCCCAGGCGCCAACCCGTCACAATAACGGTCATGAACGCATCCGACACCTCCTGCTATCCACCCGCTCCGTACCCGCTGTCGCGCCCGCGCCGTCTGCGCCGGGACGTGTTTACCCGCAACCTGGTGCGGGAGCACCACCTGACCGTACACGACCTGATCTACCCCGTGTTCGTGCTCGACGGCCGGGGCCGCCGCGAACCGGTGGCGTCCATGCCCGGGGTGGAGCGCCTGAGCCTGGACCAGTTGCTGCCGGTGGCCGAGGAGTGCGTGGAGCTGGGCATTCCCGTCATGGCGCTGTTTCCGGTCATCGACCCCGCGCTCAAAACCCCGGACGGGCGCGAGGCCTGGAACCCCGACGGGCTGATTCCGCGCGTGGTCGCCGAGCTCAAGGCGCGCGTGCCCAACCTGGGCGTCATGACCGACGTGGCGCTCGACCCCTACACCAGCCACGGTCAAGACGGCCTGCTGGACGACAGCGGCTACATCGTCAACGACGCCACCGTCGAGGTGCTGGTCAAGCAGGCGCTGGTGCAGGCGGCCGCCGGCGTGGACATCGTGGCGCCCAGCGACATGATGGACGGGCGCGTGGGCGCCATCCGCCAGGCGCTGGAGGCGCGCGGGTACGTGCACACGCGCATCATGGCCTACAGCGCCAAATACGCCAGCGCCTTCTACGGCCCGTTTCGCGACGCCGTGGGCAGCGCCGCCAACTTGGGCAAGGCCGACAAAAAGGTCTACCAGATGGACCCGGCCAACACCGACGAGGCCCTGCGCGAAGTGGCGCTCGACCTCGCCGAAGGCGCCGACATGGTCATGGTCAAGCCCGGCATGCCGTACCTGGACGTGGTGCGGCGGGTGAAGGAGGCGTTCAAGGTGCCCACCTTCGCCTACCAGGTCAGCGGTGAGTACGCGATGATCAAGGCGGCAGCCGCCAACGGCTGGCTCGACCACGACGCGGTGATGATGGAGGCGCTGCTGGCGTTCAAGCGCGCGGGTGCCGACGGGGTGCTGACCTACTTCGCGCGCGATGCCGCGCGCCTGCTGCGTGCCCAGGCGCGGCGTTGATGTACCGATCGATGAAACACCTGCAACCCACCGAGGCCTGGCGCTGGCTGCAAGCGCAGGCCGATCAGCCACCCGAGCGCCGTCCGCTGTTCGTGGACGTGCGCATGGAGATCGAGTCGCTCTACGTCGGGCGGCCGCCGGGCGTGGTCAACATCCCGTGGTACGAATACCCCGACTTGCGACCCGACCCGCAGGACTTTGCGCGCCGTGTGGAGCAAGAGGCGGGGGACAAAACCCGGCCCATCCTGCTGATCTGCCGCAGCGGCAAGCGCACGCTGGACGCGGGCGCCGCGTTGGAAGCGGCGGGCTTTACCGACGTGGCGCACGTGGTGCACGGCTTCGAGGGCGAGCTCGACGAGCATTTCCACCGCTCCAGCGTCAACGGCTGGCGCTTCGAAGGGCTGCCCTGGGAACAGATGTGAGCATGGCTCCGTCAGTGGCCGACCTACGGGCGCAGGCGCACGCGGTGCTGGCCGAGGTGTTCGGTTACCACGCCTTTCGCGGCCAGCAAGCCGACATCGTGGCGCACGTGGCGGGAGGTGGCGACGCGCTCGTGCTCATGCCCACCGGTGGCGGCAAATCGCTGTGTTACCAGATTCCGGCCATTCTGCGCCAGCGCGTCGGTCTCGGGGTGACGGTCGTCGTCTCGCCGCTCATCGCCCTGATGCACGACCAGGTCGGCGCGCTCATCGAAGCCGGGGTGGAGGCCGCTTACCTCAACTCCAGCCTCACGCCCGAGCAAGCAGCGGCGGTGGAGCAGCGCCTGATGCGTGGCGAGCTCACGCTGCTCTACGCTGCGCCGGAGCGCATCGTCACCCCGCGCTTTTTGGCCCGACTGCAGGCGCTGCACGATGCCGGACGGCTGGCGCTGTTTGCCATCGACGAGGCGCACTGTGTCAGCCAGTGGGGGCATGATTTTCGGCCGGAATACCGCGAGCTGGCGCTGCTGCCCGAGCGCTTTCCCGGCGTGCCGCGGGTGGCGCTGACGGCCACCGCCGACGCCATCACGCGCGCCGACATCGCCACCCACTTGCGGTTGGAGGGGGCAGCCACCTTCGTGGCCAGCTTCGACCGGCCCAACATCCGTTACACCATCGTGGAAAAGCGCGACAGCCTGCGCCAGCTGCTGCGCTTCATCGAACGCGAGCACGGCGGCCCGCACGGCCACGACAGCGGCATCGTCTACTGCGCGTCGCGGCGCAAGGTGGAAGACGTGGCCGCGCGCCTGCAGGCCGCAGGCCTGCGCGCCTTGCCCTACCACGCGGGCTTGGACAACGCCACGCGCCAGCGCCACCAAGACCGCTTTTTGCGCGAGGACGGCCTCATCATGGTGGCCACGATCGCCTTTGGCATGGGCATTGACAAGCCCGACGTGCGCTTCGTCGCGCACCTGGACCTCCCCAAAAACATCGAGGGCTACTACCAGGAGACGGGCCGCGCTGGCCGCGACGGCGAGCCCGCCGACGCCTGGATGGCCTACGGTCTGCAAGACGTGGTACAGCAGCGCCGCTTGATCGACGACAGCCCTGCTGACGAGGCGTTCAAACGCGTGCTACGCGCCAAGCTCGACGCGCTGCTGGCGCTGGCCGAGTCCACCGACTGCCGCCGCCAGCAGCTGCTGGCCTACTTTGGCGAGTCGAGCGCCCCATGCGGCAACTGCGACAACTGCCTGCAACCCCCACAGACCTGGGATGCGACCGAGCCCGCACGCAAGCTGCTGTCGTGCATCTACCGGCTGCAGCAGGCGGGTGCGGCGTTCGGCGCCGGACACCTCATCGACGTGCTGCGCGGCCAAGCCACCGACAAAGCGCGCCAGCACGGCCATACCGCGCTGTCCACGTTCGGCATCGGGCGCGAGCTGGACGAGACCCAGTGGCGCGCGCTGTTGCGCCAGCTCATCGCCGTGGGCGCGGTGCAGGTGGCAGGCGAGTTTCACACCCTGCACCTGACGCCGGCGGCGCGCCCGATCCTGCGCGGCGAGCAAAGGGTACGCCTGCGGGTGTCGACGGCGAGTGCCGGCGAGCGCCGCGCGCGCGACCGCGATGAGCGACGCCTGCGCGCCGTGGCCAGCGACGCCCGGCTGCCGCTGCAAAGCCGCGAGGTGCTGGCCGCCCTCAAGGCGTGGCGCGCGGCGGTCGCGCGCGAGCACGACCTGCCGGCCTACGTGATCTTTCACGATGCCACCCTGCGCGCGATCGCCGAGCGGCTGCCGCGTCACGCGCACGAGCTGCTCGATATCCCCGGCCTGGGCGACAAGAAGCGCGAGGCGTACGGCCGCGAGGTGCTGCGCGTGGTGGCCCAAACGCTACCGATCACCGACAAGGGCGCGTCTGCGCACCCGGTCGTCGACCTGATGGCGAAATGAGCATTCAGTTGCCGCTTCCCCGTAACACGGCGCAATGATCGACCGACGGCGTGGCCGGGGTGAGCCAGATGGCATCCACGCTGGCTTCGTGCGCGCTTTGGCGATGGTTGGCGCTGACCATGGCGACGGTCACGAGCACACCCGGTGCGTCGGCCGCCGCGCCGTGGCGCTGCAGGTGAACCGGCACGCCCCGGTCGCGTCGCACGTGCTGCTGTCCCGCCACCAGCACCGTCGTCTGGCCGACGCGCGAGCGCTCGCGCAGGGTGGTGGCCATGGCGTCGTCGCGCGCGAGCTGGATGCGCGCCATCGGCACCCATTGCGTCGGCGGCAGCTGCCCGCAGTGGCCCTCGTCGATGGCGCGCAGCAGCGCCTCTTGCGCCGGTGTGGGCAGCATTTGGTCCCAGTACGCCTCGCGCATCACCCGTGCGTGCTCGGTGCGGGGCAGGTTGCCGCCCCACACCGGTATGCCGGCGCGCACCGCGGCCATCACCATCGGCCCGTAGCGCTGCCAGGGCCATCCACTTTCGTTCCAGCGCAGGGCTTGCCGGACGGCCTCTTCCGTGCTGTCGGCCGCCAGCCCCTCCGTGCCATGGCCGCGCTCGGCCATCTCGATGACGAGCGCGTGCAGCCGCCCTTGCTCGGCCAGCGCCTGCACCACCCACGCATGCAGACGCTGGTGCATGTCGGCATCGTGCTGCTCGCCGAACAGCAGCCAGCGCGGCGTGCCCAGTGCCTCGAGCCGGGCTCGCAGCCAGCGTTGCGGCTGCTCGGGGTCGAGCACCGCGAACGGCTCGGGCGCGGCCATCGTCGGCGCGACGGCGCCCACTGCGCAACACGCGGCGGCTGCCATCAGCCAGGATCGGCGCGTCAGAGCGGGAGCATTCATACCCCATCATAGTCCGGGATGCCGATATGATGCAGCCACGCCGCCCCCGCGGCGCATCGCCTTTGTGGTTTTCGACCGGAGCAAACACCTATGGCCAAAAAAACCGCCCGTACCCCGAATCCCAGCCGCGCCCTCGACATCGGCATCGACGCGGCTGACCGCGCAGCCATTGCCGAAGGCCTCAGCCGCCTATTGGCCGATACCTACACGCTGTACCTGACCACGCACAATTTTCACTGGAACGTCACGGGGCCCATGTTCAATACGTTGCATGCCATGTTCATGCAGCAGTACACCGAACTGTGGAACGCGGTCGACCCGATTGCCGAGCGTATTCGCGCGCTGGGGCACATCGCGCCGGGCTCGTACGCCGAATTCGCGCGCCTGAGTTCCGTGCCGGACGCGCCGGCGCAGCCGCCCAAGGCGCTGGAGATGGTGCGCCTGCTGGTGCAAGGGCACGAAGCGGTGGCCCGCACGGCACGCAGCCTGTTTCCGCTGGTGGACAAAGCCCATGATGAACCCACGGCCGATTTGCTGACGCAACGGCTGGCGGTGCACGAGCAAACCGCCTGGATGCTGCGCAGTTTGCTGGAGGAGTAAGCGCCAACCGTTGCCGCTCGCCAGCGGCTGCCTGCGGATGGCAGCAGGGGCATCCCGCCCCTGTTTTTAGTGCACCACGACCGGCGTTTGCGCCAGCGACGCGTAGCGCTCCAGCGTGTCCTCGACTTCTTCCTGGGTGGGCGTGTTTTGTTGCCAGGCCTCGATCTGCTGCTGAAACAGCTCGGCCCAGGAGCCATCCAGGTACACCTCCTTGCCGGAGCGCTTGTCCACGATCTCGAACCCGTGGCGCGGCAGCACCGGCCGCGGGGTGTCGCTGTCGGCCGCGCTCGCCACCTCCTGGGCGTTGGCCAGGATGTGGACCACCGCGAAACTGTCGGAGTTGTAGAGCATGTGCATGGCCACACTATCCTCGAATGACGGAATCCCTGCAAGCAGCGGGTCCACTGGGGTGGGTGGTGTCCGCTGACGTACCGGATATTGGGTCGCGGCCGGCGTTTTTCAAGGGGATGCCGTGTGGCGCCATGCACGCAACTGTTGATCGACCCGGTCGCCATTGGCCTGCTGCAGCACGATGCGCACTGGCAGGCCGGGCAGCGCTGGGCTGAACCACAGCTCGACGCCCAAGCCCCGCTCGGCGGTGCCCGTGGCGCTGCGACGCAGCCGCAGGGTGTCGAACTCGCCCGCAGGCAGCGCGAGGCGCTCGTGCTCGACGACTTCGAACGTCCATGTCTCGACCTGGTTCGAGCCCACGACGGGAAGGGACCAGCGCTCGCCTGGCTGGGCACCGTCCACCCAGGGCCCGAGTTGGATGAATACCGATAGCCGATCCTGGGTACCGGCGGGCAGCCCGTCGAGCCGTGCGCCGTCATCCGACAAGGCGTGCGCCGGGGCACCGCTGGCCGCCCACTCGAACGTCAGTCCGCGCGTGCGGCGGGCGCGGTCCTCGAAGCGCCGCGGCTGCAGGCCTTGGTGCGAGAGGGTGCCCACGCTGGATTGCGTGCGCGTGCCGACCAGAAACGCCCGTAACGTGAGTTCGGCGCGGTAGCGCTCACCGTCCCACTGCCAGTCCAGCGTGGCTTGCGCGCGGTAGTTCAAGCCGCGCGCTTCGCCGAGCACGTCGTAGTGCAGTTGGGCAGAGGGAGGCGGTTGCCACGCCGCGACCGTGTTGCCGGGGCTTGCTGGGCGCAGGGGTGCAGCCTCGGCTACCGTCAGCGCTTCGGGCGGCTGCGGTACTGCACCGGGGGCCTCGGCGACGCCGGGTGCCTCGGCGGGGGTGGAGGGGGGCTCGGCCAGCGCGGGGCTGGTGTTTGCCGTGCGCGACGGCAAGCCATCGTCGCGGGGCTGTGGGGGCGTTTGGGCAGCGGCCGGTGGGGTGCGTGGACCGGCGTCGGGGGGCCTCGGTGCAGGGGGCTTTGACTGGGGCTTTGACTCCAACGGGGCGGGGCGAGCCGACGGCGCCAGCAGCGCGGCGGCCACCACGGCCGCGCGTGCGCCATCGGGGCCGCGGCCCGCGGGGGACGCGGGCGGCCACAGCAGCGCCAGCGCCGCCGCATGCAACGCGACGACACCGGCCACGGCAGCGGCGATGCGCAGACGCGGCGCGAGCAAGACGCCGACCTTCATGGACGCGATACTAGCGCCTGCATCGCACATTCGGGAGAAGCCACCCATGAAGCTCGCCACCTATCGCGACGGCAGCCGCGACGGACAGTTGGTCGTCGTCTCGCGCGACGGCGCGCTGGCGCACTACGCCACCGGCATCGCCGATACGCTGCAGCAGGCGCTCGACGACTGGAATTTCATCGCGCCGCAGTTGCACGATCTGGCGGTCACGCTCGATCACGGCAAAGCGCGGCACGCGTTCGCGTTCGACCCGCGCCAGTGTGCGGCTCCCTTGCCGCGCGCCGTGGGCTGGTGGGTGCCCGAGCCCGACGGCGACGAGCCGCTGCCGTGGCGCAGCGATGCCCTCTGGGGGCCGGTGCAGCCGCTGCCGGCGGTAGCAGGGGTGGCCGACGTCGCCCCGACGCTGGCGGCCATTTGCGGCGATGTGGGGGCAGGGGTCGAGGCGTCGGCGGCGCTAGAGGGGGTGCGGCTGCTGGCGCTGGCCTGCCTGTGGCGCCACGGCTACGATGCCCCCGAGCGGCCCTGGGGCGTCAGCGTCGCGCCGTGCGTGGTCACGCCCGACGAGCTGGGGTCGGCGTGGCGCGACGGGCGGCTGGCGCTGAGCGTGACCACGGTCTGTCAAGGGCGCAAGCTCGGCATCGCGGACGGCGCCGACCAGCCCAACTCATTTGGGTCGTTGTTGGCCAACGCAGCGCGCTGGCGGGGGCTGGCAGCGGGGGTCGTGGTCGCGGGTGGGGTACTGCCCACCCCGTGTATCGAGGGCGATCCGCCCACGTGGCCGCGTGGTTACGCCTCGCTGGCGATGCGCCGGGCTGCCGAGGCGCGCGCCCTGGGCCACATCAGCACGCCCTGGTTGACGGCGGGCGACCGTGTCCAGATCGAAGCCCGCCTGCCCGACGGGCGTGAGCCCTTCGGCGCGATCGACGTGACGTGGCCCGCCGCCGGTCAGAGTGACGGCGTGGCCACGGGGTGGCTGCGCTCGTAGCGGGCCTGGCAATCCAGGCAGCGCAGGGCGGTGGGGGCGGCGTGCAGGCGTGCCGCGGGGATCTCGGCGCCACAATCGATGCACAGCCCGTACGTGCCCTGGCGAATGCGCTCCAGCGCGTCGTCGATGGCGCGCAGCTCGGCGGTTTCGCGCGCATCCAGCGCCTGCGCCAGATCGCGCTCGCCGTCGACCTGCGACCAGTCCCCGCTTTGGATGTCGTGGGGATCCGGGGCCGCCTCGGCGCGGCCGATCTTGCCGCCACGCTGGGCCCGAATCTGGGCGATCAGCTCGGTGCGCATCTGCTGCAGTTGCTGGGCGAAGGTGTCCGAGATGGGTTGGCTCATGGGATCCTGGTGTCTGATGTGTGGCCCCGCGGGCCGATGCTGGAATTGTGGCCACATTCCGCGCGCCGCACCAGTGGGGTTGGTGCAGGGTTTGATGCCGATCAAGCCGCTGCGGTGCTCGGGTGGGGTATCGCGGATGGGCGCCCTGTGGCATGCTACGGTAACCTTCACGCCAGTTGGCGCCCGCCGCGCCTGGGAGCCCGTCATGACCTCGCCCGATTTCAGCGCCTTGCACGCCGCGTTCGCTCCCTATGCCCGCTACGTTCCCGGGTTTGCCTTTTTGCAAGGCTTGGCCGGGCGTGACGCCGCGCCCGAGGCCCCGCCCGTGGCCCAGTGGGTCGCGCCCGTGTTCGACCCCGACGAGCTCGAGCGCCGTATTCGCGATTTGAAGGCCGTGCACTTTTGGCTCGAGCAAAACGCCCGCGCGCTGCAGGCCACGATCCAGGCGCTGGAAGTGCAGCGCATGACCCTGGCGACGCTCAAGGGCATGAATGTCAGTCTGGCCGAAATGGCGCAGGCCCTGGCGGGCGGCCCTGCAGTGGCGTCGGCCGCCAGGGCCTCCGGCGCCGCGCAGACCCCCGACGCACCCTGCGGCGAGCCTTCCACCGCCGCGGCAGGGGCGCCCGCGCCCGCCGTGCCCGGCGTCGATCCCGTGCGCTGGTGGCGCGCGTTGACCGAGCAGTTTCAGGGCATCGCCGCGCAGGCCATGCAGGACATGGCCCAGCAGGCTGCCCCCGACCCGAGTCCGCCCGAGCCGCCGCCAGCCCCACCACCTGCGGCGCGCCCCAAGCGTGCCCGCCCCCCGGCCAGCGCCTCGGCGCCAGCGGCCTTGCGCCCGGCTTCTGCACGGGCTTCTTCACGGAGGTCCCGCTCGTGAAGCGATTCGTCTGTGCGCACGCCACCCACCCCCAGTGGCCGGTGGCGGCGGCGCTGGTGGTCACGCAGCTGCGGGCCCAGTTGGCGGCGCGGGCGTCGGCGGCACCCGCGGCCGGAGGTGGCGCTACCCACGGCGGCGACGCGGGTCACACCACCACGCCGCTGGCGTTGGTGTATCTGACCGACCACTACGCGGGCGCGGCCGCCGAGATCCTGGCGTATCTGGGCGCCGAGCTGCCCCAGGTGACCGATTGGGTGGGGGCGGTCGGCGTGGGCATTGGCGCCACGGGGGTCGAATACTGGGACGAGCCGGCGCTGGTGGTGATGCTGTGCGACCTGGCACCGGGCCGCTACCGGGTGTTCAGCGGTGTCGCCCCCCTGGGCGCGACGCAGGGGCCGGAGGGCTTCATTCCGCAAACCGCGCTGGTGCACGCCGACCCCACGGCGCCCGACTTGGCCGAGCTGCTGCAGGAGCTGGCCGAGCGTACGCTGGGCCACTACCTGTTTGGTGGCTTGGTCGCCAGCCGGGCGGGTTCGGTGCAGATGGCGTGTGCGAGCCAGGGCGGCCTGGCCGGGCACGGGCGCGAGGCTGCGGTCGGCTTGTTTCGTGGCGGCTTCAGCGGCGTGGCCTTCGGCCCGGACGTGGGGATCGTCTCGCGCGTCACACAAGGCGTGCGCGCGGTCGGCCCCGCACACCGGGTGAGCGCCGCCCACGCCAATCGGGTCGAGTCGCTCGACGGCCAGCCAGCGCTGGATGTGGTGTTGCAAGACCTGGGTTTGTCACTGGACGATCTGACGGCCGTCATCGGCCGCCTGCGCCAGACGCTGGTGGGCCTGCAGGCGCCGGTCGCACGCCCCGCGTCGGCCGCCGCGCCGCTGACCGGTCGCGTGCCGCTGCGCCTGGGCGACGACGTGCTGGTGCGCCACCTGGTCGGCATCGATCCGCTGCGACGCGCGGTCGTGGTTGCCGACGAAGTGCCCACCGGCGCTCTGTTGACCCTGTGCGAGCGCCACGTGCAGGCGGCGCGGGCCGACTTGGTGCGCATCTGCGCCGAAATCCGCGACGAGCTCAGCCCCGAGGGGGACGACACGACCGACCCCACCCAGCGCATCGCCGGGGCCATCTACGTCAGTTGCAACGGGCGCGGCGGTGCCCACTTCGGTGGCCCCAGCGCGGAGTTGCAGATCGTGCGTCAAGCCTTGGGAGATGTGCCGCTGGCGGGCTTTTTCGCCGCTGGCGAGATCGCCCATCACCGTTTGTATGGCTATACCGGCGTGTTGACCGTGTTCGTGGCCGATGCGGCGGATCCCTCGGGCGCGGGTGGTTGAGGGTGGTGGTTGAAATCGCGGCCACCGCCCCTCATTTGCAACCGATCGAATCAACCACGAAAGGGGTACGCGCGTGGATTTCAAGGACTACTACGCGGTGCTGGGGGTGGCGCGCGACGCCAGCGCTGACGACATCAAGAAGGCCTATCGCAAGCTGGCGCGCAAATACCATCCGGACGTCAGTACCGAGCCCGACGCGGCGCAACGCATGAGCGAGGTCAACGAGGCATACGCGGTGCTGTCAGACCCAGAAAAGCGCGCGGCCTACGACCGGCTGGCGCAAGGCCACCGGGCGGGACAGTCGTTCACGCCGCCGCCGGACTGGGACGCGGGCTTCGAGTTTCATGGCGCGCCCGAGGGCATGGACGCCGAGGCGTTCAGCGATTTTTTCAGCGAGCTCTTTGGCCGCATGGGGGCCGCCCGCGCGGGCGCCAACCGCCGGCGTGCCCATGCCGCCCCCGGGCGGGGCGAAGACCACCACGCCAAAGTGGTGCTGGATCTGGAAGAGGCATGGCGTGGGGGCACGCGGATGCTGACGCTGCAAGTGCCCGATCTGGATGCCCAGGGCCGCGTGGCGTTGCGCAACCGCACGCTGGAAGTCAAGATTCCGGCCGGCGTGCGACCGGGGCAGCTGATCCGCTTGGCCGGGCAGGGCGGGCCGGGGCAGCCGGCGGGCGACCTGTACCTGGAGGTGGTGGTACGCCCGCATCCGCGCTACCGGCTCGACGGCAAGACCCTCATCGCGGATCTGCCGCTGGCGCCGTGGGAGGCAGCCTTAGGCGCGGTCGTGCCCGTGACCCTGCCCGACGGCAGCACGCTGAAAGTGCGCGTGCCTGCCAATAGTCAGGCCGGACAGACCCTGACCGTGCGCGGCAAGGGACTGCCCGCGCGCGAGCCGGGCGACTTGGAGCTGCAGTTGCGGGTGATCCTGCCCAGCGCCTATGACCCCCGGGCCCGGGCCCTGTACGAAAAGATGGCGGCCGAGCTGAGCGATTTCGACGCCCGCAAGGTGGCTGCCGCCGAAGCCGAGAGGAGCCACTGACCATGGAGCTGAACGTGTTGCGCATCGACATCGCCCAGGACGCCCCGGGCCTGGACGCCGAGGCGCTGTGTCGCGCCGCCGGGGTATCGCTGGCCTGGTGGCACGCCGCGGTACAGGCCGGGTGGATCGGCGCGGCCGCGTCGGCGGAGGCGGCAGGGACCTACGACGCCGCCACGCTGCGCCGGGTGCGCCGCCTGGCGTGGTTGCAGCGCCACTTCGACGCCGACCCCGAGTTGGCCGCGCTGGTGGTGGATTTGGAAGAAGAAATCGCGCGCCTGCGCGCCCAGTTGCGGCGCCTGGGCCAGGCGGTGTGAGGCGGGAGGACACCGATGAATCCCGATCCGAAGACCTCCTGGAACGTCGGCTACTGGGTGCTGGCGTTCGTGTTGCTGTTGTGGTTCCAAAACGTGTGGCATACCGCGCGCACGGTCGAGCCCGTGCCCTACAGCGCGTTCGAGCAGGCGCTGGCCGAGGGCCGGGTGGCCGAGGTCATCGTCGGCGAGACCACCATCACCGGTCGCCTCAAGACCCCCGACGCCAGCGGCAAGACCGTCATCGTCGCCAACCGCGTCGAGCCCCAGTTGGCCGAACGCCTGAGCCGCTACGACGTGCCCTACACGCGCGTGGTGGAGAGCACTTGGCTGCGCGACCTGCTGTCGTGGGTGGTGCCGGCACTGGTGTTTTTTGCGCTGTGGTTTTTCGTCGTGCGCCGGGTGTTGGAGCGCCAAGGCATGGGCGGCTTCATGAGCATCGGCAAAAGCCGCGCCAAGGTCTATGTCGAAAAAGACACCGGCGTGACCTTCGACGACGTGGCCGGGGTCGACGAGGCCAAGGCCGAGCTGCAGGAGATCGTGGCCTTTTTGAAAGACCCGCAGGGCTATGGTCGGCTGGGCGCGCGCGCGCCCAAGGGCGTGCTGTTGGTGGGGCCGCCGGGGACCGGCAAGACCCTGCTGGCCAAGGCGGTGGCGGGCGAAGCGGGCGTGCCGTTTTTCAGCATCAGCGGCAGCGAATTCGTCGAGATGTTCGTGGGGGTGGGCGCGGCGCGCGTGCGCGACCTGTTCGAGCAGGCGCGCGCCAAGGCGCCGGCCATCATCTTTATCGACGAGCTCGATGCGCTGGGGCGCGCGCGGTCGGCGGGCGGCCCCATCGGTGGGCACGACGAGCGCGAGCAGACCCTCAACCAGCTGCTGGTGGAGCTCGACGGCTTCGACAGCACCTCGGGCCTGGTGCTGCTGGCGGCCACCAACCGGCCGGAGATTCTGGATCCAGCACTGCTGCGCGCGGGCCGCTTCGACCGCCAAGTGCTGGTGGACCGGCCCGATAAGGCAGGGCGCGTGCAAATCTTGCGCGTGCACGCGCGCAAGATTCGCTTGGCAAGCGACGTCGATCTGGAGCAGATCGCGGCGCTGACGCCCGGGTTTTCCGGGGCTGATTTGGCCAACCTGTGCAACGAAGCGGCGCTGGCCGCGACGCGCCGCGGTGCCGAGGCCGTGACGCTGGCCGACTTTACCGCCGCCATCGAGCGCATCGTCGCCGGGCTGGAGAAGAAAAATCGTCTGCTCAACCCACGCGAGCGCGAAATCGTGGCGTATCACGAGATGGGGCACGCCCTGGTGGCGCTGGCACTGCCCGGAACCGACCCGGTGCATAAGGTTTCCATCATCCCCCGCGGCATCGGCGCGTTGGGCTACACCATCCAGCGCCCCACCGAAGACCGCTATTTGATGACGCGCGAGGAGCTGGAGCGCAAGATCATGGTGCTGCTGGGCGGCCGGGCGGCGGAAAAGCTGGTCTTCGGTCACTTGTCCACCGGGGCGGCGGATGACATCGCCAAGGTGACCGACATCGCGCGCGACATGGTGATGCGCTACGGTATGGACGAGTCCCTGGGCTACATCGCCTATGAGGCGCAGCGGCCGCAGTTTCTGGACGTGCCGGGCCTGGCCAGCGGGGGCTGTCCGCGCAGCCCCGAGACGCAAGCCCGCATCGACGAAGCGGTGCGCCGCATTGTCATGGACGCGTTCGAGCGTGCCTGCGCGATTTTGCAGCAACACCGCGCGCTGCTGGAGCGCTGCGCGCGCGAGCTGCTGCAGCGTGAAACCCTGGACGAAGCGCAGCTGCGTGCGCTCACGGCCGAGCTGCGCCCGGCGGCGCAGGCGCCAGCCGCTTGACGGGCACGGTGCTCCTCACACCCCGCGCGCGCGGTCGTGGGCAAAGCGGGCGCGAAAGTCGGCAAACGTGCCCACCTCCAGCGCCGCGCGCACCTCGCGCATCAGCTGCAGGTAGTAGTGCAGGTTGTG
>DYIC01000110.1 GCA_020723845.1 Hydrogenophaga sp. | reverse complement strand
CTGTTCCAAGCGCGCCAAGCGGTCGATGGTGGACATGACGGCAACATCTTCGCCGAGCGCGCGCAATATGGCCGGCAACAGACGGCTGCCCATGTCGTCTTGCAACCGGGTGTAGCGGTAGGCGAATTGGTCCAAAACGCGCCGATCTCCGCGCGCCAGGTGCTCCAGTGCGTAGGCATCGGTCGGTGGCTGCGGCATGTCGGTGAGCGCATCCACCAGACCATCGCGGTGGCTGCGGCAGGTCGCCAACGCTTGATGCAGCGCCAGCCGCTCGGGTGCTGGCGTGGTCACAGCGATACCCCCTGCTCACGGGCGACCGCAACGATAGGGCGTGTGTCGCCAGGGTGTGCCAACACCACGTCGATGCGGCGCTCGCCCAAAGCGCGCTCCAGCCGCGCAAGCAGGGCCAGTCGATGCTGCACGGGGGTGTCGAGGGGGGCGTCGGTCTCCACCAACAAGTCGATGTCGCCGCCGCGTCGCTGGTCGTCGGTGCGTGAGCCAAACAGCCGCACCCGTGCCGACGGCCCGAACGTGGCCGCCACGGCGTCGCGGATCAGTTGGCGTTGGGTGGGCGTCAGGCGCATCGCAACACCAGTCTAGCGCAACTTCAGCCGCCCATCACCCCGGCGGCGAAGATGCTCTCCGGCGTTTGCGCCTGCGCGTACAGCGCCTGCTTGGGCGCATCGCCCACGATGACCAGCACCACATCGGGTGGGGCGTCTCCGCATCAGCCCGCCGCCGCCCCAACTGCGGGCGCGATATCCTCGAACACCTGCGCCAAAGGCAGCGATAGATGCACGCTGGCCAGTTCGAGCACCTCGTCGCCGCTGTAGGGGTACAGCACCCAGTGGCCGCTGGCGTCGCGCCGGTAGACCTCGACGCTGCGGCGGTCGGGGTCGATCAGCAGGTATTCCTGCAAGCTCGGCAGGCTGCGGTAGGCCGCGAACTTACCCCCGCGGTCAAAGGCCTCGGTACTGGGCGAAATCACTTCGGCCACCAGCACGGGCTCGGCCTTTTCCAGCGGCTGCTGGGCGTCGGCGGCCGAACAGGTGACAAACACGTCGGGGTAAAAATACGCGTTCGCTGCCGCCACGCGCAGCTTCATGTCGGCAATGTAGGTGCGGCAGGGCGTGCCGCGCAGGTGAGTGCGCAGAGCAACGTAGAGGTTGCCCGATGCCGTCACATGCGCGTCGCTGCCGCCCGCCATCGCGTATACCTCGCCCGCAAAGTACTCATGCTTCACAGGCTGCTTGGCCTCCCAAGCAAGATAGTCTTCGGCGGCGAATTTGGGCTGGGCAAGCGCGGTCATGGGGAACTCCTGGCAAGCGGTGCAGCGTTGCATTGTGACGGAACGCCGCAATCCGCGGCAAGATAGCGTCCATGAACCCGCGCCTCGACCAATTCGACCTGGCCATCCTGCGCGAGCCGCAGGCCGACGGGCGGCTGTTCAATGCCGAACTGGCCGCCCGTGTGGGGCTGTCCGCCGCGCCCTGCTGGCGACGGGTGCGCGCGCTCGAAGAAGCCGGCTTCATCACCGGCTACCGCGCCATCCTCGACCG
>DYIC01000109.1 GCA_020723845.1 Hydrogenophaga sp. | reverse complement strand
GGGTTGCGTTCCCATCGGCCGGGATCTTGGCGACCATCCAGCCCCAACGGCACGCAAAGCCCACGCCATGCGCAGGCGCAACAAAAGCTGGGCCAAGAAGGTGATGCCCTTCTTGACGATCATGCGCAGCAGCCACCGGATGTTGTAGCCTGCAGCACACAGCACCGCATGCAGCCGATCGCCCATCTCACCCTTGAGGTGACAGCGCCCCATGCGGTGGTCTTGTTTCAGATGCCCGATGATGGGCTCGATCGCCTGGCGGCGTTTGAGCTGCCGGCGCGCTTTGGCGCTCAGGCGCCGCATCTTGCCCCGATGCACGAGGCACACCTCGGGGTTGTCGGCATCCACCCCGCGGTAGCCCAGATCGACGAAGGCCGTCTCCGGCTTGACGCCCGTGTCCTGCATCAGGATCGTGGCCTGCTCGATCTGCTCGGCAAGGGTGTGACCGTCGTAGGGGTTGCCGTGGAAGGCGCGGGCACCGACGATGAGGTTACCCTCGAGGGTGCTGGCCACGCCCACTTTGACCCCGAACTCGTATGGCCTGCGCGCCTTGCCTTTGTTGATGCATTCGACCTCCGGGGCGTGCCAGCTGTAGAGCTTGGGCTCGCCATCGACACGGCCACGCTGGGCGCTCTGCGCCACGATGCGTCGCGCCTTGTCGAGCGCCTCGCGCAGCGACTGCCACAGGGCCTGCCCGGCGTGCGCAACCTTGCGCTCGATCTCGCGCGCCAAGCGCGCCACGATCGTGCGCTGCCGCGCAATCGCCCGGCGCAGGCGTTTGAACTGCCGTGCGTGCGCATAGCGCCCCGCCTGGCGCGCCAGGGCTTGGCCTTCACGCTGAAAAGTCTGCTTGAGTTTGATCCCCAGGTCCTTGGCCGCCTGCACGAGCTTGGTGCGCGCCGTCTCCAGCAGCCGGCTGTCGGTGGGGTAGGTGATGGCCTTCTCTTGCACGGTGCTGTCCACCGCCACGCACCTCAAGTCCTTGCGCTCGATGAGCCCAAGCGCCGCCGCCACGTTGATGGTCTGCGCTAAAAGTTCCTCCACCCCTTCTTCGCCCAGGAGTTGGCGAAACTTGACCAAGGTCGTCGCATCGCAGGGCAGCCGGTGCTCAAAGTACGCCTGCCCAGAGAAATACTGCCAGGTGGGGGTCTCGGCCCAGCGCTCCACCACCCCCTCATCAGACTCGTTGAAGGCGTGTTTGAGGTACAACAGGCTCACCATGATGCGCAGCGGCACGCGCGGGCGACCGGCGTTGGACGGCCTTGGGGTGCGCACCAGCGTCTGCCCGAACAAATCCAGCTCGGGCAGAGCCGCTCCCGCGCGCGCCTTTCGTGCGAAACGGTGGGCAACCGCCGCTTCAATCTCCTGCCACGGCATGCGCGAGGCCAGCACCGCCAGCGGGTGGCGCAGGTCGATCATCTGGTCCAGGCGCAGCCGGAAAAAATCCTCGGTGGCAGGACAGTAAGCCATCTCGAACTCCCAGAAAATCAGCGCCAAACGTCGATAGAGCGCGGGAAATTGTACCCCAAAATCAAGGAAATGTCACGATAAATCAGATGGTTATGAATATTTCAGGGTGGAC
>DYIC01000108.1 GCA_020723845.1 Hydrogenophaga sp. | reverse complement strand
GAGCCTGTCGCACATCCTTCGTTGAAATGAATGGGTGGGGCCGAAGATCGTTGATCTCCCCCTGCCCAGGTCTTATCAACCAATGGGTCACGCCCAGCAAATCGCTCCCGCAGCCGCCCGCTCCCTAGTTTCGCCCCATCTCGCCCCGGCCCTAATGCGGTTCCAGAGCTTCAACAGGTTGTGGATGGCACAGATCAGCTTCCACTCGCTGGCGCAAGCGGCTAACCCCCGGCGCATGAAACGGTCGCAGCCACGTCCCGCCTTGATCTGACCAAAGACCGGCTCGACCGTCTGGCTTCGCTTCTTATAGATGGCGCGTCCCCGCTTGGTCAGGAGTTTACGTTCCATCCGTTCCCGCGGCGAGAGGTTGGCCGGAATGCGCCCCCGCGGCGCTGTTCGATCCCGCAGTGCCTTGCGCTGCTTCCAGTCCTTTGTGGTGGCGATGAACAGTTCCGGCCCTTGGGGGTCCGCCTGGCGGATGTTGTCCTCGCTCCAGTAGCCCGCGTCCGCCTCAGCCGCCTTGACCTTCTCCCGGCAGCCGGCGGCCGCCAGATTCTCCTTTGTCTTGGCCAGCATGGGATGCAACTGATGGACGTCGTTCCCCTCCTGGGTAACCTCCGCCGCCACGATGATCTGGTCTTCGGTCACGACCGCCTGGGCATTGTATCCCTGCACGTACCCGCTCCGCGTCTTCATGATCCGGCTGTCGGGATCAGTCACGTTGGCCTTGGTTTCCGCCTCCGGCGTCGGATCCGGTGGATTCGGCTTCCGCCCCCGCCGCTTCTTCCCCGTGACGACCTCCTTGGCCTGGGCGGCCTCCACCTTGGCCTGCTGCTCGGCCGCCGTTTCGGCCGCCTCCCGCTCCAGCCGCTCCTTGCACTCCTTCAGCCGGGCCAGCCGGCTCCGTCGGTCCGCCAACTCCGGCGGCAGTTCGTCACCCCGCCGGTCCGGGCCGTAAAGGGCATCCTCCGCCGCATCCACCGCCTCCGCCTCCTTCAGCCACCGCTCGACCTCTTCCTTGATGGAGGCATAGGTGCGGTTGGCGGCCAGCGCCGCGTCGGCCTTGATCTTCGTCCCGTCCAGGGCCACCACGCCCACCTTGCCAAGCCCGGCCGCAATGCACAGCTTGAGCACCTGGTTGAACAGTTCGGCCAGTTCCTTCTCGAAGGCCTGGCGGAACCGGGCGATGGTGGCGTGGTCCGGCGCCCGGTTGCCGGTGATGATCCGGTAGGCGATGTCCCGCTCGCACAGCCGCTCGATCCGCCGGCTGGACCGTTCGCCCAGGCAGTAGCTGTATAGCATCAGGGTGACCATGACGCCCGGTTCGTAAGCTGGGTGGCCGCCGCCGTCGGCGCGGTACTTGCCGTAAAACACGCTCAGGTCCATCTGGCCGACGGCGTCGATGACGAACCAAACCAGGTCCTGATCGGGCAGCCATTCGCGTAAGCTGGGCGGTAGAAGGTACATCTGCTCACGGTCAGCCTGGATGAACGCCATGTGGTTTCTCACCTCAACCCAAAGGTCCTGTTGGAGGATTGGCCATCCAGGGGGTGGAATCCTTCAACCAACCGGGGGTTATGCGACAGGCTC
>DYIC01000052.1 GCA_020723845.1 Hydrogenophaga sp. | reverse complement strand
TGTCGCTATTGTCCCATCCCGGCAGTCTGGCAGGAAGGTTTTGCAGACCTTCCCTCAGCCATTTTTTGCCGTCCGCTCGACGTAGGCGCTCAAGGCGGCGCGCTCCACCACGGCGGCGAAGCGCTCGGGGTGGATCAACAGTCGGTTGCGGTGCAGGGCGACAGCACCGGCCTCGGCGAGCTCGTCGCGCAGCTTGCGCAATGCCCAGCGGGCGGCATGTTCCGACGGGTAGGGCGCGTCATCGTTGGCCCAGAGGGTGCGCAGGGGCACGAACCCCTGCATGACGGACACCCGTGCGGGGGCGCCCTTGATGCGTAGTTTTTCAGACATTGCGATCACTCCAGGTTTGCCAGCGTCCCGCAGGGGTTGGCCTGCGGTTCCCAGACGCTGGGCCGTGCCGATTAGTGGCCGGTGGAGTGATCGTCGGGTTTGGGGGTGTTTTTGTCAGGGACGATTCAAAGATGGATTAGGCCGGAATCGTCACGCACGGAATTGGTTACGTTCGGCGTTTGTAGCGCGTCTTGAGCGCCTTGACTGCATCAGCGCTGAAGGCCTCGGCGGGGGCGTCCAGCGTCACGCAGAGCAACGATGCCATCTGCTCGGGAGTGAGGGCGTCCAGCAGGTTCACCCCTAGCCAATGCCCCCGGCGCTCAAGGGTAGCCATGAGCCGTCGTGCGATTGGGGCCCAACCGACCGTCTTTCGACTGAACACCTCCCGACGATCCGCCGACCAAAGTCGGTTTGCCGGTGCGGGATGCCGATCGGCAATGGCTTGCAAAAGGTCCTCCAGGCCTGGCAGCGGTCGATTTATCGTGAAGACCAGTCGGGCCAATCTTGCCACCTCTAAATCGTCCGCGTTCAATTCTCCGACCCAGCTCCATAGGTCAAGTGGATCGGGCGCATCATGAGGCCAATCATCGCCCCCTTCTGACTCTCGAATCTGCCGATGAATGGATACGAGCTCTGCTAATTGCGCTGCTGTACGGCCGATAGCTTCATTGAGTTCGTCGAGTTGCCGCAATGCCGCTACCGCGCGTGCAGGCGTTTTTCCGCGCACATAATCCAGCGCGCATTCGATTGCGGACTCCAAGATTTGGCCCCGAATGGTGTCTCCATTCGCGCCAACACGCCAGCAATCGGCGTCCAGTTCGAGCCATCGACAGGAAAGGCGGTCCCGGAGAGCCTCCCAGGAACCCAGCCGGTCGGCATTCGGCGGCAAGCCGTGCGATGGATTGACAGGCCGATAGGCATCGAGCGCATCTGCGGCCCATTCTGGGAGTTTCCTTTTCGTCATCGATACTGTCGAATCCGGTTCTCTCATTAGCTTTGGGGCGCCGCGCCTGGCGGCGCCCCGCTCTTCATCACAGAATCGGGCGCTTCAGTGCGGATTGAGGCCGTGCACCACATCGCCCGCGATCGTTTCCGCGCTTTCGGCCAGGCGTTTGATGGCGTAGGAGAGGTGGACAGTTTGCCCCTCGTCCGCCAATGGCATCAGGGCTGCAATCGTTCGAATTGATCCCGCCAGGCAGAGCACTTCCTCCCATTTGGGGTGCTCTCCGTTGAACGCGAAGACGTTGAGGGGGGTGCTCTCGATGGACTTTTGCTGGGATTTCATTGGGTGGCCTCCCGGGGGTTGATGTGCCGGTCAAGCAGGTCAGAGAGCTCAGTCGCAACGTCGCTGGCCAGCTCGGCGGCGAGGTCGAGGTATTCGCGGCGCAGATCGGGTGCCACATCCTCAAACGATTCCTGGCCACTGGGGCCAGAAATTGCCTGCAGCATGGCGGCCAGTCGCCTGGCCTTCGTCATGCTCGTGTCCAGGGTGTCGAAGCTCTCGGGGCGGATCGGTTGCGGTGTGTTCATGGTCTTGGGTTTGATTCGGGGTTGATGGGTTCAGATGGAGCCGAGCGCCTGGGCCATAGCGGCCGCCTTGGTTTGCACGGTCAGGTGCGCGTATCGGCGCGTCATGTCGAGCTTGCGATGCCCGAGCACTTCGGCCACCACGTTGAGCGGCACGCCCGCCTGCGCCATGTAGGACGCGCAGCAGTGGCGCAAGTCGTGGAAGCGGAAATTGCGCAGCTTGGCGCGCGCCACGGCTTCGCGCCAGGCGGTATCAATCCGCGCGGGCTCGAGGTACTTGCTGCGCACGCTGCCGAAGACGAAGCGCGCGGGGTCGGTCGAGACAAAGGGACGCAGCGCTTCCACCACGTCGGGCAGCAGGACCAGGGTGCGGCGGTCGCCGTTTTTGGTGCGGCCCAGGTAGGCCAGACCGGCCTCGAGGTCGACGTCGCGCCAGGTCAGGCCCAGCAGCTCGCCTTTGCGCGCGCCGGTTTTCATGGCCATGAGCACGAGGGCGTACAGCCTGGGGTACTTGGACACCCGGCACGCCAGAAACAGCCGCGAGCGCTCGTCGGTGTCGAGGTAGCGCACGCGGCCATCGCTTTCGCCCATGCGCTTGAGCCCGCGGCACGGGTGAACAAACCCCTTGGGCGTCAGGCGCTGCTCGATGGCCCAGGTAAAGACCGATGCGATGGCCTGCACGTAGCGATTGAGGGTCGCGCCGCTTTTCTGGCGCTGGCGGCCCTTGACCTTGAAGATTTGCCGCCCTTGGTGATCCACCCCGACGAAGACCAGCGGCGGCTTGGTCGCCAGCTCGCTGCGTCCAGCGTGGATCAGGTCAGCGTCGACCTGGCTCACCTCAAAGTCGCCAATCATCTCCTGCCATGCGGCGAGGCGATGCGCGCGAGAGCCGTCTTGCCCGTTGTACTGGGCCATGTAACGCTCGATCAGCTCGCTGACGGTGATCGAGGTTGGGCGCTGCGAAAGCGAGCGCAGCCGGAGGGAAACGCCCTCCGGGTCGACTTGTGAGCGGGCGCTGGGAACACCCGCAACACTGTTGCTGCCATGAAACGTCATGTCGATTTCCTCCAAAAGCGCCGACAAGCGGCGGACTGGTTGGAGTCTGGACTGACGCTGGCAAACCACTAACTAAGTCATAGACTTAGCGGAGCATTTTGGCTCCCCGACCTGGGCTCGAACCAGGGACCTACGGATTAACAGTCCGGCGCTCTACCGACTGAGCTATCGGGGATCGGCAAAGCCGGGATTATATCGAGAAATTCGCGTGGCTCTGACGCGTGCCGCGCACGTCACCGGCACGACAGCCAGGCATGGCACAGACGTGCGTGGCCTCGCACAATGGCGCATCGCCTGCCGCGAGTGGTCCCACCGATGGACGCCGGCGTATCTGGAGTAGGTATGGATCTGCGATTCACCCCCGAAGAGGTCGCGTTTCGCGATGAGGTGCGCGCGTTTTTGCGTGCCAACTTACCGCCCGAGCTGGCCACCAAGGTGCGCCAGGGGCTGCGCTTGACGCGCGACGACATGGCGCGCTGGCATGCGATTTTGCACGCGCGGGGCTGGTTGGCCAGCCACTGGCCGCGCGAGTGGGGTGGGCCGGGCTGGGGTCCGGTGCAGCGTTTCATCTTCGAAAACGAATGCGCGCTCGCGGGTGCGCCGCGCATCGTGCCGTTTGGCGTCAACATGCTGGGGCCGGTGCTGATCCGCTACGGGACCGAGGCCCAGAAGCGCCACTGGCTGCCGCGCATTCTGGACGGCAGTGACTGGTGGTGTCAGGGCTATTCCGAGCCGGGGGCGGGGTCGGATTTGGCATCGCTGCAGACGACCGCGGTGCGCGAGGGCGACCATTACATCGTCAACGGGCAAAAAACGTGGACCACGCTCGGGCACTACGCGAACCGCATGTTCTGTCTGGTGCGCACCGACCGCCAGGCCAAGCCGCAGGAGGGCATTAGCTTCTTGCTGCTGGATCTGGACAGCCCGGGCGTAGAGGTGCGGCCCATCCTGATGCTGGACGGCGAGCACGAGGTCAACGAGGTATTTCTGAGCAACGTGCGCGTGCCGCTGGATCGGCTGGTCGGCGCCGAAAACCAGGGCTGGACGATCGCCAAATACTTGCTGACCTACGAGCGCACCAACATCGCTGGCGTGGGGCTGTCGCTGGCTGCCCTGCAGCGGCTCAAGGTGATCGCGCGGGCGGTGCACAAGGGGGGCAGGCCCCTGATCGAAGACCCGCTGTTCGCGGCGCGCCTGGCGCGGGTCGAGATCGACTTGGATAACCTCCAGACCACCCAATTGCGGGTGCTGGCCGCAGTGGCTGGCGGTGGGGCGCCGGGGCCGGAGAGTTCGTTGCTCAAGATTTTGGGTACGCAGATCCGGCAAGAGATCCAGAGCCTCATGCGCCGCGCCGTCGGGGTGTATGCCCTGCCCTGGATCGACGAGGCGCTGACGCTGGAGGGGGCCGATCAGGCGGTCGGGCCGCCCGGGGCGGCCAGTGCCGCGACGCAATATTTCAACCTGCGCAAGCTGTCGATCTTCGGCGGCTCCAACGAGATTCAGAAGAACATCATCGCCAAGGCGGTGCTGGGGCTTTGACGGGGGTGCGACATGGATTTTTCGTGGACCGATGACCAGCGTATGCTGGCCGATTCGCTGCAGCGCTACCTCGCGCAGCGCTATCCTTTGGCACGTCGGCACGCCGCGTCCGCATCGCCGCTGGGGTACGACGCGCAGGCCTGGCGCGAACTGGTGGAGCTGGGCGCGGTGGCGGCGCTGTTGCCACCTGAGGTGGACGGGCTGGGCGGCGGGGGCTTCGACATCATGACGGTCTTTGAGTGCGTCGGGCGAGCCTTGGTGGTCGAGCCGTTGCTGGGTTCGCTGGTGGTGGGGCAGATGCTGGCCCACGCCGATGCGTCAGCGCTCAGAGACCCGCTGCTGGTGGATATCGCCCAGGGCGCGGTGGTGGCGCTGGCGCACCACGAGCCCGATGGGCCCGTCGAGCCGACCGCCATCGCCACCACGGCGCAGCGCGATGCCGGCGGCTGGGTGCTCGATGGCCACAAAGCCGTGGTGCCCCATGGCGGGCAGGCCAGCGGTTGGCTGGTCTCGGCGCGACTCGGTGGTGGGGCGCGGGACGCCGAGGGGCTGGCACTGTTTTGGGTGCCCCGCAGCGCGCCCGGCGTGACGGTGCGAGCCTATCGGCGCGTCGATGGTGGAGCCGCCGCTGATCTGGTGCTGTCGGCCGTGCCGCTGCCCATCGATGCGCGGGTGGTGGGGCCCGCGCACGCCGCGCCCGTGCTGGCCCACGGGCTGGCGTGTGGCACCCTGGCTTTGTGCGCCGAGGGGTTGGGTGCGATGGAGGTGGCCTTTGCCATGACGCGCGAGTATTTGCAAACGCGCCGTCAATTCGGGCGCCCCATCGGCAGCTTTCAAGCCCTGCAGCACCGGGCGGTGGATCTGTGGATGGCGGTGCAGCAAGCGCGCTCGGCCGTCATCAACGCGGCAGCCGCGCTCGATGATGGCGATACGCATGAACGCGACCGACGCATCGCTGCCGCCAAGGTCACCATCGGGCGCAGCGGGATTCAGTTGGCCGAGGAGAGCATCCAACTCCACGGTGGCATGGGCATGACCTGGGAGCTGCCGCTGGCGCACTACGCCAAACGCCTGGTCATGATCGACCACGAATACGGCGACGAAGATCACCACTTGGCGCGCTTCATGGCCCTCAGCCGCGAGCGTGAGGCGCGGGGGTGAGCGCACCGGTCCGAAGCGCCGGAAACCCGGCTGTCGTGGGACGATCCACCTGCCATGCGTATCGCCGCGACCCCGAAGTCAACCCGTTCGCGAGGGCGCTGGCGTTGGCCTGTGCCCTTGGGGGGCGGCGTCGCTGGCATGCATGGTATCGGGCGGAGCAACTGCCCGCGATCGTGGAACTGCTGCAACGATGGCAAGGACTGGCCACTGGCATGCCCGGCTGGATGCCGCGCAACGCCGCTGGTGCGCGTGCTGTGGGCGCGCACCTGGCGCTCGCCCGATCCCGAACTCGCCGCCTACCAGGATGCACTGTGGCGTGCAGGGTGCCGCTGGTTGGCCGATTGGCACGAGCGGCAGGCCACACCCGAGCAACGCGCCCGCGCCGTGTCCCGGTTGCAGGCGTATGAGCGCGAGGTCCGGGCCCTGTTGAACGACCGCGGTATCGATGACCGCGCGATCGGTGTCGCCAGCCGGCCATGAAAAAACCCGCTGAGGCGGAAACGTCCCCAGCGGGTTTTTTGCCGACTCGCCGGGGGCATCGCCCCCGCGAGTGGTCAGGATGTGATGTGCCGTGGTCGGCTGCTCACATGTCCATACCCATGCCGCCCATGCCGCCGCCAGCCGGCGCCGGGGTTTCGGCCTTGGGCGTTTCGGCAACCATGCACTCGGTGGTCAGCATCAGGCCAGCCACCGACGCCGCGTTTTGCAGCGCGGTGCGGGTCACCTTGGTCGGGTCCAGAATACCCATCTCGATCATGTCGCCATAGGTGTCGTTGGCGGCGTTGAAGCCGAAGTTGCCCTTGCCTTCGAGCACTTTGTTGATCACGACCGAGGGCTCGCCACCGGCGTTGGCCACGATCTCGCGCAGGGGCGCTTCGACGGCCTTCATCACCAGTTTGATACCCGCGTCTTGATCGGGGTTGGCGCCCTTGAGCTCACCCACGGCCTGACGGGCGCGCAGCAGCGCCACGCCACCGCCGGGCACGATGCCCTCTTCGACTGCGGCACGGGTGGCGTGCAGCGCGTCTTCGACACGGGCCTTCTTCTCCTTCATTTCGACCTCGGTGGCCGCCCCCACCTTGATCACCGCCACACCGCCGGCCAGCTTGGCCACGCGCTCTTGCAGCTTCTCGCGGTCGTAATCGCTGGTGGCTTCTTCGATCTGCACGCGGATCTGCTTGACGCGCGCCTCGATGTCCTCGGCCTTGCCCGCGCCGTCGATGATGGTGGTGTTTTCCTTGGCCACTTCGACGCGCTTGGCCTGACCCAGGTCAGCCAGCGTGACTTTCTCGAGCGTGAGGCCAACTTCTTCGGCGATGACCTTGCCGCCGGTCAGGATGGCGATGTCCTCCAGCATGGCCTTGCGGCGATCGCCGAAGCCCGGGGCCTTGACCGCGCACACCTTCAGGATGCCGCGGATGGTGTTGACCACCAGCGTGGCCAGCGCCTCGCCTTCGACGTCCTCGGCAATGATCAGCAGCGGACGGCCGGCCTTGGCCACTTGCTCCAGCGCGGGCAGCAGGTCGCGAATGTTGCTGATCTTCTTGTCGTGCAGCAGGACGTACGGGTTCTCCAGCACGCAGACCTGCTTGTCCGGGTTGTTGATGAAGTAGGGCGACAGATAGCCGCGGTCGAACTGCATGCCTTCGACGACATCCAGCTCGTTTTGCAGGCTCTTGCCGTCTTCGACGGTGATCACGCCTTCCTTGCCGACCTTGTCCATCGCATCGGCGATGATCTGGCCGATCGACTCGTCGCTGTTGGCCGAGATGGCGCCGACCTGGGCGATTTCCTTGCTGGTGGTGGTGGGCTTGCTGATCTTCTTGAGCTCGGCCACCAGCGCCTCGACGGCCTTGTCGATGCCGCGCTTGAGGTCCATCGGGTTCATGCCAGCGGCGACGTACTTCATGCCCTCACGCACGATGGCCTGGGCCAGCACGGTCGCGGTGGTGGTGCCGTCACCAGCGTTGTCGCTGGTCTTGGACGCCACTTCCTTGACCATCTGGGCGCCCATGTTCTGCAGCTTGTCCTTGAGCTCGATTTCCTTGGCGACCGACACACCGTCCTTGGTCACGGTGGGGGCGCCGAACGAGCGCTCGAGCACCACGTTGCGGCCCTTGGGGCCCAGGGTCACTTTGACGGCGTTGGCCAGGATGTTCACACCCTCGACCATGCGATGGCGCGCATCAGCGCCGAAAACCACGTCTTTGGCTGCCATAGTTCAGATTCCTTTGCAAATGAGTGAGTGATGGACGTCAGACCACGGGGGTCGGGATCACTTCTCGATGACGGCAAACAGGTCGTCTTCCTTCATGACCAGCAGCTCTTCGCCGTCGACCTTGACGGTTTGGCCGCTGTACTTGCCGAACAGCACGCGGTCACCGACCTTGACGCTCAGGGGCTTGGTCTCGCCCTTGTCGTTGGTCTTGCCGGGACCGACGGCCAGCACTTCGCCTTGATCGGGCTTCTCGGCCGCGTTGTCCGGGATCACGATGCCCGAGGCGGTCTTGGTCTCGTTTTCTAGACGCTTGACGATCACGCGATCGGCGAGAGGACGAAGTTTCATGCGATCTCCTGTCGAAAGGACGATGAGAGGAAGTAGAAGAGGAAGAGCGAGCGGCGGATGCCGTGTGTTAGCACTCACCGCTGACGAGTGCTAATGATAGGGCCTTGGCGACGTGTTTTCAAGGGGGGCTGCGCGGGGCAACAAAAAAGCCCGCACTCGGGCGGGCTTGGGAGCATTCTTGGTGGCGCTTCAGGGATTCGAACCCCGGACCTGCGGATTATGATTCCGTCGCTCTAACCGGCTGAGCTAAAGCGCCAACGAGGGCCGCATTATAGCGAAAAACCAACCGGCTGCCGTGGCCGTCAGCGGTGGCGGAACTGCGGCGTGCGCTTCTCCAGGAAGGCGGCCATGCCTTCTTTTTGGTCTTCGGTGGCGAACATGGCGTGGAACATGCGGCGCTCGAACGCCAAGCCGTCGGCCAGCGACCCCTCGAAGGCGCGGTTGATGGCTTCCTTGGCCGCCAGCACGGCCAGCCGGGGCATGGCCGCGATCGACAGCGCCATCGCCATCGCCTCGTCCATCAGCTTGTCCAGCGGCACGACGCGGCTCACCAGCCCGGCACGCTCGGCTTCAGCGGCATCCATCATGCGGCCCGTCAGCGCCAGCTCCATGGCCTTGGACTTGCCGATCGCGCGCGGCAGCCGCTGCGTGCCGCCGGCGCCCGGGATGACGCCGATCTTGACCTCGGGCTGGCCAAAGCGCGCGTTGTCGGCAGCGATGATGATGTCGCACATCATGGCGACCTCACAGCCGCCACCCAGGGCGAAGCCGGCGACGGCTGCGATGACCGGCTTGCGCACGTGGCGCAGCGCCTCCCAGTTGCGGGTGATGTACTCGCTGCCGTAGACGTCCGAGAAGGTGTAGCGCGCCATGGCGGCAATGTCGGCGCCGGCGGCGAAGGCCTTTTCGCTGCCGGTCAGCACGATGCAGCCGATGGCGTCGTCGGCGTCGAACGCCTTGAGCGCCTGGCCCAACTCGGTCATGAGCTGGTCGTTGAGCGCGTTGAGCTGCTTGGGCCGGTTGAGCGTGATGACGCCGACCGGGCCTTCGGTGTGGATCAGCAGGGTTTCGTAGGTGGGGGTGGTCTCGCTCATGTGGGAGTCCTCGGGACGGGGTGGCACAATGGAAAACGAAATCGAGATGGGGTGTGACGCAGCGACTGTAGCGCAAGCTGCCCGCCGTGCTTGCCCCCTAACCAGAGGAGACGATGGATGACCACGACGCTTGCCGAGACGCCCCCGGCCGACGAGATCCGCTTCGAGCGCCGCGGCGCGGTCGCGCTGCTCACGCTGAATCGCCCGCAGGCACTCAACAGCTTCACCCGTTCCATGCACCGCGCGTTTCAGCAGGCGCTGGCCGAGGTCGAGGCCGACCGCAGCCTGCGCGCGCTGGTGCTCACCGGCGCGGGGCGTGGCTTTTGCGCCGGGCTGGACTTATCGGAGCTGGACTTCACGCCTGGCCCCGAACAGATGGAGCGCGCCAACCCGGGGCCGGTGATCGACGAATGTTTCAATCCCAGCGCGCGCGCGCTGATGAACCTGCGCGTGCCGACGGTGGCCGCGGTCAACGGCGTGGCCGCAGGGGCGGGGGTGTCGCTGGCGCTGACCTGCGACCTCACGATTGCCGCGCCGCACGCCAGCTTCGTACAGGCGTTCAGCAAAATCGGGCTGATTCCGGATGCGGGGGGCAGTTGGCTGACCGTGGAGCGCCTGGGCTTGGCGCGTGCCATGGGTCTGGCCTTGCTGGGGGACAAGTTGTCCGCCCAGCAAGCCAAAGACTGGGGTTTGATTTGGGACGTGGCCGACGACCCGCTGGCGGCGGCGCTGGCGCTGGCCGAGCGGCTGGCGGCCATGCCCACGCGCGCGCTGGTGGCCACGCGCCATTTGCTGCGCGGCGCGCTGCAGCGCTCGTTCGAGCAGCAGCTCGAGGTCGAGCGCGACCTTCAGTCGGCGCTCGGTCGCACGCACGATTACGTGGAGGGTGTCACCGCTTTCTTGCAGAAGCGCGCGCCGCAGTTCCGCGGCGAGTAGGCCGCGCAGCGGCAGGCGGTCGCGTGCCCGGCCCCATGAGGGGGTGGCGGCTATCGGCGCCGGGCAGCAGCTGCACCGCCACGGCCGGTGGTGGCCAACTCAGCGTGCAGCGCAGCACGCGGCCATCGCGCACCACCCAGGCCGTCAGCGGCTCACCGGCGGTCAATCCGCGGGCGTGCAGCGCGACGTGGTCGAGCCGGCGCACGCGCCAGACCTCCCGGGCGCGCTCGACGGCCAGCCACTCGTCGCCGGCGGCCATGCCCGCCGCTTCGGCGGCACTGCCACGCAGCACGTTGCGCAGCCGCACGCCCTGGCTCTCGTCCAGACGCACGCCCAGTTGCTGGGCGAGTGGGGCGGGTTCTTCCTGCCAGCGTATGCCGCCACGCTCCAGCAGTGGCCGCAGCGGCAGCTCGTCGGTGCCGTGGACCCAGGCGTCCAGTTCGGCGTCCAGGCGGCGTGCGGCCAGTTGGCGCAGCACGGTGCGCAGGTCAGCTTCGCGCATGGGGCCGCCGTCACAACGCTGCCACAGCGCGCGCATCACGTCGTCCAACGTGGCGCGGCCCTCGGCGCGCAGCGTCAGGTCCAGACACAGCGCCACCAGGGCCCCCTTGGTGTAGTAGCTGACGGTGGCGTTGGGTGTGTTTTCCTGCACGCGGTAGTATTTGATCCAGGCGTCCCAACTGGCCTGCGCCACGCTTTGCACGTGGCGGCCGGGGGTTTGCAGCACTTGGTTGATCGTCTTGGCCAGCAGCTGCAGGTGGGTCGGGGCGTCGATGAGGCCCGCGCGCAGCAGCAACAGGTCGTCGTAGTAGCTCGTGAAGCCTTCGAAAAACCACAGCAGCTCGGTGTGGTTTTCGCGGTCGTAGTCGTAGCGGGTGAACTCGCGCGGGCGCAGCCGCTTGACGTTCCAGGTGTGAAAGTATTCGTGGCTGATCAGTCCCAGTAGCGTGGTGTAGCCGTCGCTGGCGCGCAGCGCGGTCGAGGCAGGCTGATCGGGCAGCGGCTGCAGGGGCAGGTCGGTGCGTGCACACACCAACGCGGTGCTGTGGCGGTGTTCCAGGCCGCCGTAGCCGTCGTGCGTGGCCTGCAGCAGGAAAACGTAACGGTCGATGGGCGGAGTGCCGCGCGGGCCATGCCACAAAGTCATGGCGGCCTCGCAGATATGGGCGGTGTCGCGCAGCAGCCGCTCGCCGTCGAACCCGGCGGGTGCGCCGCTGACCACGAATCGGTGCGGTACGCCGCGCACCGTGAAGTCGCCGCACCAGAAGTCGCCCATCGCCACCGGGCTGTCGGCCAGTTCGTCGTAGCCGGCGGCCCAGTAGGGGCCGAACCCATCGCCCTCGGCCCAGCGCCAGCGGGCGGAGGCCGCGTGCCGGGTGCGGCCGCTGGGCAGCGGCCGCAGCGCCGTGGCCACGCGCCAGCCGCGTGTCCAGCGGTTGGGCCGCAGCGTCAGCGTGTGCGGCTCGTCTTCGCGGCCATGCACGCGCAGGCACAGGCTGGTGGGGTTGAAGAAGCCGCGCTGCGCGTCCAGGTACGCGGTGCGCACCGAGGGGTCGAAAGCATAGACCTCGGCCGTCAGCTCCAGCGTCGCTGCGCCGTCGTCCAACTCGGCCTGCCAGGTGTTTTTGTCCAGAGCGCGCAGGGCAACGGGCCGACCGTCCGCGGTGGCGCGCAGGGACAGCAGGTGTTGGGCGAATTCGCGCACCAAATAGCTGCCCGGGATCCACACCGGCAGGCTCACACGCTGGCACGGCGCGGGGTGGTCGACTACCAACGTCACACGCCACAGGTGGGCGTGGGCGTCGGCCACTTCCACCGTGTAGCGGAGGGCGGCTGCCGTGCGCGCGGCGTCGCGGCTCATTTGCCGGCAGCGCTGGCTTGCGCCAGCAGGGGTTCCAGGCGGTCCAGCCCCACCGCGCCGGGCACGCGCGTGCCGTTGGCCAGGATGGTGGTGGGCGTGCCGGTGATGCGGTATTTTTGCCCAAAGGCGAGATTGCGTTCCAGGGCCGTCGTGTCACACTTGGCGTCCGCCTTGGGCTCGGGGGGCACCACGCTGCGCTGCATCCAGTCGTCCCAAGCCTTGGCGCGGTCTTTGGCGCACCAGATGGCACGCGACTTTTGCTCGGAATCCTTGCCCAGCACCGGGTACAGAAAGGTGTGGATGGTGACGTTGTCGAGCTTGGCCAGGTCGCGCTCGAAGCGCTTGCAGAAGCCGCAGTTGGGGTCGGCAAAGACGGCCAGTTTGCGCTGGCCGTTGCCGCGCACGACCGTGAACGCGTCCTTGAGCGGCAGGTCGTCGAAGGCGATGGCGGTGAGCTTGTCCAGCCGCTCCTCGGTCAGGTTGACGCGGGCGCGGGTGTCGATGAGCACGCCCTGGATCAGGTAGTTGCCCTCGGCGTCGGTGTAGAGCAGGTCGGTGCCGTTGAGCCGGACCTCGAACAGACCGCGCATCGGGGTGGGGCGCACTTCGTCGATGCGGGGCAGGTTGGGCAGACGCTCGCTCAGGTTTTTGCGGATGACGGCCTCGTTGGCGTGCGCGGCCGGGGCCAGCAGCGCGATGCCCAGCAGCCCGGCAGCCAAAACGGGGGGCGACGCAAGAGACGAAAGACGGATCATGTGGACGTTCTCGGAGGAGGGCGCGAATACTGGGCGCCGTTCAGGGGTGGGGGGCGACGGGTTGCCCCGCTGCCTGTTGGATGAACCAGCGTTTGATCGGTTCCAGCCGGTCCACCGCGCGCAGGCCCCAGCGGCGCAGCGTGGCCAGCCGCTCGTCGGGGTGGCCGAACAGGCCGTACAGCGTGTCGGTGGCCAGCAGCATGGCCGCCACGGGCGCGGCGCGTGCACGCTCGTAGCGCCGCAGCAGCCGCCAGTCACCCAGGGAGCGCCAGAACTCGCGCTCGCGCAGCACGCGCGCCAGCTCGGCCACGTCGCCCAGCCCGACGTTGAGGCCCTGCCCGGCCAATGGGTGCATGGCGTGGGCAGCGTCGCCTGCCAGCGCCAGGCCCGGGCGTACCCAAGGGCGGGCGATGGACAGCTCCAGCGCCCAGCCCGCGGGCTGGCCTTCGAGCTGCATCGCACCCAGCGCGCCGCCGCAGGCGTCTTGCACCGCCTGCGCCAGTGCCTCGGCGGGCCAGGCCAGCCGCTCGGCCGCACGCGCGTGCGGCACCGACCACACCAGGGCGACGGTGTGCCCCTGCGTCCCGTCCAGCGGCAGCAGCGCCAGGATCTCATCGTCGCGAAACCACTGCCGCGCCACGGCCCCGTGCGGGCGCTCGCAGCGCAGCCGGGCGGCGATCGCGGTGTGCGGATACGGGCGCGTGTCGTAGGCGAAGCCTTCGGCCGCGCGGGTGGCGCTGCGTCGGCCCTCGCAGATCACGGTCAACGCCGCGCGCGGCCGCTGGCTGCCGTCGCCGACGAGCCGCTCGATGCCCGGCTGATACGCCAGCGCCTGCGCCAGCGTCTCCTCCAGCACCGGCACGTCCACGATCCAGGCCAGTGGTGCGCCGCCGTCGGTGTCGAAGCGCACGGCCGCCGCTGCATCGGTAACGGGCACGAGCGGCGGCGCATCGGCGTCGGCCACCCACATGTGGTGCACTGGCGTGGCGGCGCGCTCGTCGGTCGGCCACGCGCGCACCGACTCGAGCAAAGCGCGCGAGGCGGCGTTGAGCGCGTAGGCTCGGATGTCGGGGGTGGCGCCGCCCGCTGGGGGCGCGCGCTCGACCAGCGCCACCCGCAGCCGCTCACGGGCCAGCAGCAGTGCCAGCGTGCGGCCGACGATGCCGCCCCCCAGGATCGCGACGTCATAGGTTTTGGTCATGGGGTCATTGTAGGCGCGCACTGCCGCTGCGTGCCGTCCGCGCCGACCTTGGGCACAATGGGGTTTGACCCTGTTTCGCGAGCCCCGCCGTCCCATGAATGATGCCGCCACCACCACCCTGCCGCTGACGCTGGAGCAAATCTGGATCTATCCGGTCAAGTCGTGCGCCGGGATTCGCCTGCGCACGGTCGAGCTGCTCGACACCGGCTTGGAGTGGGACCGCACCTGGATGGTGGTGGACGCGGACGGCGAGTTCGTCTCGCAACGCGAGCTGCCGCGCATGGCGCTGGTGCAGCCGCGGCTGCGCCTGGGGCGGCTGGAGCTGCGCGCGCCCGGCATGCTGTCCCTGCACGTGGCGCTGGATGCGGCCGAAGCGCCGTGCCGCGTGCGCGTCTGGGATGACACGGTGGACGCGTTCGACATGGGCGATGCTGCGGCACAGTGGTTCACGGATTTCCTGGGCGACGATCTGCCGCCCGGGATGGGGCCGCTGCGGCTGGTGCGCTTCGACCCCGACGAGCGGCGCCTGTCGTCCTACCGCTGGACGGGGGGCATCGAGGCGCCCAACACCTTCAGCGACGGCTACCCGCTGCTGGTGGTGTCGCAGGCGTCGCTGGACGATTTGAACGAGCGTCTGGCCGCGCGCGGCGAGCCGCCCGTGGGCATCGAGCGCCTGCGCGCCAATCTGGTGATCGGTGGCGTGTATCCGCATGACGAGGATCGCATGGAGCGCATCGATTTCTCGGCCGACGGCGTCCCGGTCGGCGCGCCGCTGGCGACGCTGCAACTCGTCAAGCCGTGTGCGCGCTGCAGCATCCCCGACGTCGATCCGGCCACCGGCGTGCCGGACGGGCGTCTGAGCCCGGTGCTGCGCACCTACCGGCAGGACCGGCGGCTAATGGGCGCGGTCACCTTCGGCATGAACGCCATCGTGCGCCGGGGCGTCGGGCAGATGCTGCACGAAGGCATGCGTGCCAATGGCCACTGGGGGGCCTGGTGAAGCGGCGTCGCCGGTAGAATGCCACCCTTTGTCGGCGCCCAAGCGCCGTCCTGCCCGTCACCCTTTCGCTTTTTGCCATGAGCCTCCAATGCGGCATCGTGGGCCTGCCCAACGTCGGCAAGTCCACCCTGTTCAACGCGCTGACCAAAGCGGGCATCGCGGCCGAGAACTATCCGTTTTGCACCATCGAGCCCAACGTGGGCGTGGTCGAGGTGCCCGACCCGCGCCTGCAGCAGCTCGCCGCCATCGTCAAGCCCCAGCGTGTGGTGCCCGCGATCGTCGAATTCGTGGACATCGCGGGCTTGGTGGCCGGTGCCAGCCAGGGCGAGGGGCTGGGCAACCAGTTCCTGTCGCACATCCGGGAGACGGACGCCATCATCAACGTGGTACGCTGCTTCGATGACCCCAACATCGTGCACGTGGCCGGCCGGGTGGACCCGATCGCCGATATCGAGGTCATCCAAACCGAGCTGTGCCTGGCCGACCTGGGCACGGTGGACAAAGCCCTGCAGCGCTACCAAAAGGCCGCCAAGAGTGGCAACGACAAGGAGGCGGCCAAGATGGTGGCCGTGCTGGGCCGTGCGCGCGCCGTATTGGACGAAGGCCGCCCTGTGCGCGTGATGGACTTGACCGACGAAGAGCGGGCGCTGCTCAAGCCGCTGTGCCTGATCACGGCCAAACCCGCGATGTTCGTCGGCAATGTGGCCGAGGACGGCTTCGAGAACAACCCTTTCCTGGACCAGCTGCGCGACTATGCCCAGCGCCAGGGCGCGCCGGTGGTGGCCATCTGCGCCAAGATCGAGGCCGAGCTGGCCGACATGGACGACGCCGACCGCGCCGAGTTTTTGCGCGAGCTGGGGCTGCAGGAGCCGGGCCTGAACCGCCTCATCCGCGCGGCCTACCAGTTGTTAGGGCTGCAGACCTACTTCACCGCGGGCGAAAAAGAAGTGCGCGCCTGGACGATACCGATCGGCGCCACCGCCCCGCAGGCGGCGGGCGTGATCCACTCCGACTTCGAGCGCGGCTTCATCCGCGCGCAGACGATCGCCTTCGAGGATTTCATCCGCTTTCGGGGCGAGCAAGGCGCCAAGGAGGCGGGCAAGATGCGCGCCGAGGGCAAGGACTACGTCGTCCAAGACGGGGACGTGATCCACTTCCTCTTCAATGTCTGAGCCAGATTCGATGGGGTCCGCTGCCGAGCGCCGCATTCCGCCCATGCTGTTGTCGGGCTTGGAGCCGCTCGTCATCGGCGAGGGCAGCCTGTTCGTCAACATCGGCGAGCGCACCAACGTCACCGGCTCCAAGGCGTTTGCCCGCATGATTCTGGAGGGGCGCTTCGAGGACGCGCTGGCCGTGGCGCGCCAGCAGGTGGAAAACGGCGCACAAATCATCGACGTCAACATGGACGAGGCCATGCTCGACAGCAAGGCCGCGATGGTGCGCTTCCTCAACCTCATCGCGTCCGAGCCCGAGATCGCGCGCGTGCCGATCATGATCGACTCGTCCAAGTGGGAGGTAATCGAGGCGGGGCTCAAATGCATCCAGGGCAAGGGCGTCGTCAACTCCATCAGCCTCAAGGAGGGCGAGGCCGAGTTCAAGCGCCAGGCGCGGCTGATCCGGCGTTACGGCGCGGCCACCGTGGTGATGGCCTTCGACGAACAGGGCCAGGCCGACACCTTCCAGCGCAAGATCGAGATCTGCGAGCGGGCCTACCGCATCCTGGTCGACGAGGTGGACTTCCCGCCCGAGGACATCATCTTCGACCCCAACATCTTCGCGATCGCCACCGGCATCGAGGAGCACGACAACTACGCGGTCGACTTCATCGAAGCCACGCGCTGGATCAAGCAGCACCTGCCGGGCGCCAAGGTGTCGGGCGGCGTGAGCAACGTGAGCTTCAGCTTCCGCGGTAACGAGCCAGTGCGCGAGGCCATTCACACGGTCTTCCTGTACCACGCCATCCGCGCCGGCATGGACATGGGCATCGTCAACGCCGGTCAGATCGGCGTCTATGACGAGCTCGACCCCGAGCTGCGCGAGCGCGTGGAGGACGTGGTGCTCAACCGCCGCCCCGACGCGACCGAGCGGCTGCTGGCGATCGCCGAACAGGTCAAGGGCGCGGCCAAAGACGACAGCGCCAAGCTGGCCTGGCGCGCGCTGCCGGTCGAGGAGCGCCTCAGCCACGCCCTGGTGCACGGCATCACCGACTTCATCGTCGAGGACACCGAAGAGGCGTGGCAGAAGATCCAGGCGCAAGGCGGTCGCCCGCTGCACGTGATCGAAGGCCCGCTGATGGCCGGCATGAACACCGTGGGCGACCTCTTCGGCGCGGGCAAGATGTTCCTGCCCCAGGTGGTCAAGAGTGCGCGCGTGATGAAGCAGGCCGTGGCACACCTGGTGCCCTACATCGAGGAGGAAAAGCGCCAGCTCCAAGCCGCCGGTGGCGACGCCAAGCCCAAAGGCAAGATCGTCATCGCCACCGTCAAAGGCGACGTGCACGACATCGGCAAGAACATCGTCACCGTTGTGTTGCAGTGCAACAATTTCGAGGTGGTCAACATGGGCGTCATGGTGCCGTGCCACGACATCCTGGCCAAAGCCAAAGAGGTGGGCGCGGACGCGGTGGGCCTGTCGGGCTTGATCACCCCGAGCTTGGAGGAGATGCAGTTCGTCGCCGCCGAGATGGACAAGGACCCCTGGTTTGCCGAGCGGGGCGTGCCGCTGCTGATTGGGGGTGCCACCACCAGCCGCGTGCACACGGCGGTCAAGATTGCGCCGTGCTACCGCGGCCCGGTGGTGTACGTGCCCGATGCGTCGCGCGCGGTGGGGGTGGCACAGGCGCTGCTGGGCGAGCAGCGCGACGCTTTCGTGGCCGAGCTGCGCGCCGACTACGAGCGCGTGCGTGCCCAGCACGCCGCCAAAAAACCCGTCACGCTGTGGCCGCTGGCCAAGGCGCGCGCTAACCGCACGCCCATCGACTGGGGCCGCTGGCAGCCCGTGCGCCCGAGTTTTTTGGGGCGGCGGGTGTTCCTGCACTACGACCTGGCCGAGATCGCGCGCTACATCGACTGGGGGCCGTTTTTTCAGACCTGGGATCTGGCCGGGCCTTATCCGGCCATTCTGGATGACGAGGTGGTCGGCGAGCAGGCCCGCAAGGTATTTGCCGACGCGCAGGCGATGCTCGAGCGCATCGTCAACGGCCGCTGGTTGACCGCAAACGCCGTGCTGGGCTTTTGGCCCGCCAGCGGTGAGGGCGACGATATCGTGCTCTACGCCGACGAGTCGCGCACGCTGCCAGTGCTGACCTGGTACAACCTGCGGCAGCAAGCCGAGAAAGAGGCCATCGACGGCGTGATGCGCCCGAGTCGCTGCCTGGCCGACTTCGTGGCGCCGCTGGCCAGCGGTGTGCCCGACTA
>DYIC01000051.1:13566-19106 GCA_020723845.1 Hydrogenophaga sp. | reverse complement strand
ATGATGACGATGGCCTGCGGGAGTCTCAGCATCAAGTCGATGCGACCTTGGTTGGTCACATCTTCCGGGGTGAGATCGAGCCCGAGGCTGGCCAGGTGCGAGTAAAAGACGCTGGCCCAGTAGCCCTCGTAGTGCAGCACGGGATTCGCCCGGTACCAGTCGGCGGGGATGCTGGCAAAGAGCGACTCGAAGTGCGCGCGCAGCGCGGGCCAGTCCAGCGTTTGCAGCAGGTCGTACAAGCGGCTGATGTGCGCGCTGGTGGTGCTGGGGTTGGGGGTGAGCGCCAGGAGCAGCGCCTCGTTGAAGGCGCTCTCGACCTCTTGGTTGGGGTAGCCCAGCCGGTAGTCGGCCCGTGCGCCCCGCCGCCGCACGTCCTGTATCGTCAAATAGCCCGTCTGCCACAGCAGCGCTTCGGTGCCGATGTGCTCGACGTCGAAGGCGTTGAGCAGCTGGTCGCTGGCATAGAGTGCATCGAGCTGCGGGGTAAACGTCTGGCGGCTGCGCAGCAGATCGACCAGGAACGTGGGCGTGCCGGTTTCGAACCAGTAAGCGCGAAAGGTGCGCTCTTGCAGCAGCAGCAGCACATCGAACGGGTTGTAGACCGACTCGCCCAACCAGCGGTAGCCGTTGTACCAGCGGCGGATCTCGTCACGGTCGAGCCCTTCCAACTCCGGGGCAAAAACGGCGTCGAGGTCGGCTTCGGTGTAGCCGCAGATGGCCGAATACTCCGCCGAGACGGTGATGTCGCGCAGGTTGTTCAGGCCCGAGAAGATCGAGACCTTGCTGAACTTGGAAACCCCGGTCAGGAACGCGAACCGGATGTGGGCGTCCTGATCCTTGATGACGGAGTACAGGTTGCGCAAGCCCTCGCGCATGGCGCGCGCCACCTCGGGGTCGGTCAGGTTGTCCAGGATGGGTTTGTCGTACTCATCGACAAGCACCACGGCGCGCTGGCCGTGGCGTTGGACCGCCTGCTGGATCAGATGGCGAAAGCGCAGGTGGCTGTCTCCGGCCGCGGGTACGTCTAACCCCAAGCGTTGGGCGTTGGCGTCGAGCTCGTCGGCGATGTGGGCTTCCAGCCCAGCACGGTTGTCTAGCCGTCCCCCACCGAAGCTGATCCGAATGACGGGGTGCTTCTTGGACCAATCCCACTGGTCGTGGCAGGTCAGGCCACGAAAGAGCGGCTCGTTGCCGGCGAAGAGTTCCGCGAGTGTGTCCAGAAAGAGCGACTTGCCAAAGCGCCGCGGGCGGGAGAGGAAGTAGTGCGAGCCCGATTCGATCAGCCGAAGCGCATAGGCGGTTTTGTCGACGTAGTAGTAGCCCCCTTCGCGGATCTTGGCGAAGGTCTGGATGCCGATGGGCAGTGGGCGACGGGTCATGGGTGCGTACTTCGCTTCAGACGCGGATGATCGTGTCGCTGTAGCGTAACACCTGGGCATCGTGTGTCAGTAACCGCATCGGCTCGACGAGAGCTTGCGCGACCAGCAAGCGATCGAAGGGGTCTTGATGGTGTGGCGGCAGGGTTTCCACGGCGGCTGCGTGCTCGGCCTCGATGGGTAGTATGCGGTAGCCAGCTTCGAGAAAATAGCTCAACGCGTCCGCGCCAGAAATTGGCATATCGCCGCGACCCAGGGAGTGCTTGATGGCAATCTCCCAAACGGAGGCAGCGCTAACCCATACGGTGGCGCGTGGCGACAAGATGAGCTCCCGCGCTTTCTCAGACAGTCTGGGGCTGTCGATGAGGGCCCACAGTGCCACGTGCGTATCCAGTAGCAGGTTCATGCGGCGGCTGCGTCACCGGTCATCAGACGTGAAATTTCGTCGTTATGGGTATCGATGGAGTCAGGCACCTGGAAACAACCCTTGGCCACGCCGATGCGTCGGCTCGGCGACGTGCCATCGATGGGGACCAGCTTGGCGGCAGGGCGCCCGTTGCGGGCGATGATGATTTCGCGCTCGCGCCCAGTCTCGATGGCCTCGACCAGTCGAGACAGTGACGACTTTGCTTGGAGCATGTTGATCGCAGGCATGGGGCTGAGTGTCTTGGTCTGGCTTGGCCAATGCTAGCATCGGTGCCGACCGTTGTCATCCTGAGTAAAAGGTACGGTACCACTGCACGAATGCACGCACGCCTTCGCGAACGGGGGTTTGGGGGCGGTAGCCGGTCAGGCGCTGCAGTAGGCTGGCGTCGGCCCAAGTAGCGGGCACGTCGCCCAGCTGCATGGGCAGGTAGTGGCGGATGGCGGGGCGGCCGATTTCGGCCTCGATCGCATCGACGAAGTCGAGCAGCCGCACGGGCTGGCTGTTGCCGATGTTGACGACGCGCCATGGCGCCGCGGGGCTGAGCGTGTCGCCCTCGGTGGGCTGCCAGCCGTGCGCGGGCGTGCGGGCGTCGGGCGCGGGCGGGATGGCGTCGATGAGCAGGCGGATGGCGCGCGCCAGGTCGTCGATGTAGGTGAAGTCGCGCTGCATGTCGCCGTGGTTGTAAATCTCGATCGGGGTGCCGTCCAAGATGCCCTTGGTGAATTTGAACAGCGCCATGTCGGGCCGGCCCCAGGGCCCGTAGACGGTGAAGAAGCGAAACACCGTGGTGGGCACACCGTGGATGTGGCTGTAGGCGTGGCTCATCGCCTCATTGGCCTTTTTGGTGGCGGCGTAGAGCGTGAGCGGGGTGTCGGCCTTGTCGCCTTCGGCAAACGGCATGTGGGTGTTGGCGCCGTAGACGCTGCTGGTGGAGGCCAGCAGCAAATGGCGCGGGCGGGCCTGCACGGCGGCCTGCAGCAGGTGGAAGGTGCCGACCAGGTTGGCGTCGATGTAGGCGGCGGGGTTTTCCAGGCTGTAGCGCACGCCAGCCTGCGCGGCCAAGTGCACGATGACGTCGGGCTGCGCGGCTTGCACGGCAGCCTGCAGCGCGGGCAGGTCTTCCAGCATGGCCTCGGTGGCGACGAAGGCCGGAAATTCGCGCAGCATGGCGTGGCGGCGTTGTTTCAACCGCACGTCGTAGTAGGGGGTCATGCCGTCGTAGCCGTGGACGGTATGGCCCTCGGCCAACAACAGCCGCGCCAGGTGAAAACCGATGAAGCCGGCGGTGCCGGTGATGAAAACTTTCATGCGTCGGCCCCGAACAAATCGCGCGTGTAGACCTTGTGCGCCACGTCGGCCAGATCGGGGTGAAGCCGGTTGGCCAGGATGACATCAGCCTGGGCCTTGAAGGCCGACAGGTCGCGCACCAGGGGCGAGTGAAAGAAGTGCTCGCCCTCGAGCATGGGCTCGTAGACGATCATGGGCACGCCTTTGGCCTTGATGCGCTTCATGACGCCCTGGATGGCCGAGGCGCGGAAATTGTCCGAGCCTTGCTTCATGACCAGGCGGTACACGCCCACCGTAGGGGCGCGTCCGTGGCGTGCGGGCTCGCCATCGGCGCAGAGCACCTGCAGGCGGCGCAGTACGTCGTCGGCGATGAAGTCTTTGCGCGTGGCGTTGGCCTGTACGATGGCGGCGATCAGGTTCTGCGGCACGTCGCGGTAGTTGGCCAGCAGCTGCTTGGTGTCTTTGGGCAGGCAGTAGCCGCCGTAGCCAAAGCTCGGGTTGTTGTAGCCGCGGCCCACGCGCGGGTCCAGGCACACGCCGTCGATGATCTGGCGCGTGTCCAGCCCGTGAGCGGCGGCGTAGCTGTCGAGCTCGTTGAAAAACGCCACCCGCATGGCCAGGTAGGTATTGGCAAAGAGCTTGATCGCCTCGGCCTCGGTGGGATCGGTGAGCAGCACCGGTACGTCGGCCTTGTGCGCGCCTTGGTGCAGCAGGTCGGCCACGAGCTGGCCGCGCGCACCGCGGTCGCCCACCACGATGCGGCTGGGGCGCAGGTTGTCGGCCAGCGCCTGGCCCTCGCGCAAAAATTCCGGCGAAAAGACGATGCGGTCGGTGCCGTGCTGTTGCCGCAGCCGCTGCGTAAAGCCCACCGGCACAGTGGATTTGATGACCAGGGTGCTGCTGGGGTGCGCGGCCAGCGCTTGGGCCACCACCGCTTCGACACTGCGGGTGTCGAAAGCGTTGGTGGCAGGGTCGTAGTCGGTGGGGGTGGCAATGAAGACCACGTCGGCGTCGGCCAGCGCTGCGGCCGCGTCGGTGCTCGCATGCAGGCGCAAATCGGGCCGCTGCAAAAACTCGTCGGCCAACGCGTCGGCCACGGGGCTTTGGCGTGCCTGCAGTTGGGCCACGCGCTGCGGGTTGATGTCCACCACGGTGACGGTGTGGTGCTGCGCCAGCAGCAGCGCGTTGGCCATGCCGACATAGCCCGCGCCGACGACGGCGATGTGGTGGGAGGGTAGGGACGGGTTCATACGGCGAGGGTATGCGGGGCAGAGGCGCTGCGCTGGCCGGCCGTGAAGGCCCAGGTGCTGGCGCACATGTCGTGCAAGCCGCGCTCGGCGCGCCAGCCCAGCACGCGCTGGGCTTTGGTGGGGTCGGCCCAGCACTCGGCCACGTCGCCTGGGCGGCGCGGAGCGATGCGGTAGGGCACCGACTGGCCCGTGGCTTGCTCGAAGGTGCGCACCATCTCCAGCACGCTGGTGCCGTGCCCGGTGCCGAGGTTGAACACGTCGCACGGGGTGGTGGTGCGCTGCAGGTGTTCGAGCGCGGCGCGGTGGCCCTCGGCCAGGTCCATGACGTGCAGGTAGTCGCGGATGCCGGTGCCGTCGGGCGTGGGGTAGTCGTTGCCCCACACGTTGAGGTGGGGCAGTTGGCCTGCTGCCACGCGCGCGATGTAGGGCATGAGGTTGTTGGGGATGCCGTTGGGGTCCTCACCGAGCAGGCCCGACGCGTGCGCCCCCACTGGGTTGAAGTAGCGCAGGATGGCGATGCGCCACGTGGCGTCGCTGGCGGCCAGATCGTGCAGCATTTGCTCGATGTGCAGCTTGGTGCGGCCGTAGGGATTCGTGGCGCTGGTGGGGTGGGATTCGTCCAGCGGGAGGTACTGCGGCTGCCCGTAAACGGTGGCGCTGCTGGAAAAGACCAACGATCGCACGCCCTCGGCCGCCATCGCCTGCAGCAGGCTGACGGTGCCGGCGACGTTGTTGTGGTAGTAGGCCAGGGGCTGCGCCACCGATTCGCCCACCGCCTTGAGCCCAGCGAAATGCACCACGGCGTCGATGCGGTAGTGGCGCAGCGCCATGCGCACGCGGATGGTGTCGAGCACGTCACCCACCTCGGTCACCGGGCGCGTGCCGGTGGTGCGGGCGATGCGGTCGGCGACGTCGAGCTTGCTGTTGGAGAGGTTGTCGAGCAGCACGACGTGATGGCCGGCCTGCTGCAACACGGCGGCGGTGTGACTGCCAATGTAGCCCAGGCCGCCGGTGAGGAGAAGATTCATGTCTCGTCTTGGTCGTTCGACGGAAGGGGCTGGCGTCTTTCGCCCAGGCTACCGCAGATCGCGGTGCATTTCCTGTGCACGGCGACCCCCCCTTTTTTGGGCAGGATTGTAACCGCGCCTAACCCTTGCGCAGCGCACCCACCGGCACGGCCACCCGGACTTCGCGCTGCAG
>DYIC01000051.1:6174-13466 GCA_020723845.1 Hydrogenophaga sp. | reverse complement strand
GCGCGCGCCTCTTGCCGTGGCTTGGTGTGGACCAGGTACCAATGCGTGGCCGAGGGGGTGGCCGGGGCGGAAGAAGACATGGCGACATTATCGCGACCCTGCCGCCTACAATCCTCGCCCATGTTCGTTCACCTGCGCCTGCACACCGAGTTTTCCATTGTCGATGGCACCACCCGGGTGGACGATGCGGTGGCGCGGGCGGCCGCCGATGGGGAGCCCGCGTTGGCGATCACGGACCTGAGCAACCTGTTTGGCGCGATCAAGTTCTACAAGGCGGCGCGCTCAGCGGGCGTCAAGCCGATTCTGGGCGCGGAGGTCTGGCTGGATGGGCTGGGGGTGGACGCGCGCGTGGCGGGCGGCGCGGGGCCGCAGCCGGTGGTGCCGCGCGTGCTGCTGCTGGTGCAAAACGCGCGCGGCTACCTGAACCTGTGCGAGCTGCTGTCGCGCGCGTGGACGCGCGGCGTGGTGCGCGAGCAGGCGCATGTGCAGTGGGCCTGGTTGCAGGAGCGGCACGAGGGGCTGATCGTGCTCGATGGTGCGGCTGCGGGCCCGGTGGGGCAGGCGCTGCTGGCGGGTGACGAGGCGCGGGCGGCCGACGTCGCGCTGCGGCTGGCGCAGGTGTTTGCGCACCGGTTTTATCTGGAGGTGCAGCGCGCCGGCCGCGCCGACGACGAGCGCCATGTGCAGGCGGCGGTGCCGCTGGCCGCGCGTCTGGGGCTGCCCGTGGTGGCCACGCACCCGATCCAGTTTCTGGCGCCAGACGATTACGAGGCGCACGAGGCGCGCGTGTGCATTGCCGAGGGCGAGATCTTGGCCAACCCGCGCCGGGTGCGGCGCTTCACGCGCGAGCAGTATTTTTTGTCGGCGGCCGAGATGGCACAGCGCTTTGCCGATCTGCCCGCGGCGCTGGCCAATACGGTGGAAATCGCGCGCCGCTGCAACCTGACGCTGACGCTGGGCAAGCCGCGCCTGCCGGACTTTCCGATTCCGGCGGTGGATGGGCGGCAAATGGACACGGAAGCCTACTTTCGCCACGTGTCACTGCACGGGCTGGAGCAGCGCCTGGCGCAGTTATACCCCGACGAAGCCGAGCGTGCTGCGCAGCGCCCGCGCTATGTGCAGCGGCTCGAATTCGAGCTCGACACCATCGTAAAAATGGGGTTTCCGGGCTATTTCTTGATCGTGTCCGACTTCATTCAGTGGGCCAAGACCCATGGCTGCCCCGTGGGGCCGGGGCGGGGGTCGGGGGCGGGGTCGCTGGTGGCGTATGCGCTGCAGATCACGGACCTGGATCCGCTGCGCTACAACCTGCTGTTCGAGCGCTTCCTGAATCCCGAGCGGGTGTCGATGCCGGACTTCGACATCGACTTCTGCCAAGAAAACCGCGATCGCGTCATCGAATACGTCAAAACCCGCTACGGGCGCGAGGCGGTGAGCCAGATCGCCACCTTTGGCACCATGGCGGCGCGCGCGGCGATCCGTGACGTGGGGCGGGTGCTGGATTTTGCCTACGGGTTTTGTGACGGCATTTCGAAGCTGGTGCCCAACAAACCGGGCATGAGTGTCACGCTGCAATACCCGCCCAACCCCAAGCCGGAGGGCGACAAAAACCACTACGCGCTGGAAATGGAGCCGCTGCTGGCCGAGCGCGTGCAAAAAGAAGAGGAGGTGCGCCAGTTGATCGAACTGGCGCAAAAGCTGGAGGGCCTTACGCGCAACGTGGGCATGCACGCCGGGGGCGTGTTGATTGCCCCGGGCAAATTGACCGATTTTTGTCCGCTATACCAACAGCCCGGCAGCGACGCGGCGGTCAGCCAATTCGACAAGGACGACGTGGAGGCCGTCGGTCTGGTCAAGTTCGACTTTCTGGGTCTGGCGACGCTGACCATTTTGGAGTTGGCCAAGGCATTCATCGTGGCGCGACACCCTAGCCAGCGGGATTTTGCGTTCGAGCGCATTCCGCTCGATGATGCTGAGACATACCGGCTATTCCAGGAAGGGCGCACGGAGGCGGTGTTCCAGTTCGAATCCCGCGGCATGCAGGCGATGCTGCGCGAGGCCAAGCCGACGCGGCTGGAGGACTTGATCGCGCTCAACGCACTGTACCGTCCCGGGCCAATGGACCTGATTCCGAGCTTCGTGGCGCGCAAGCACGGGCGCGAGCCGGTGGAATATCCGCACCCGTTGGTGGAGCCGGTGCTGGCCGAGACCTACGGCATCATGGTCTACCAAGAGCAGGTGATGCAGGTGGCGCAGGTGTTGGGAGGCTACACACTGGGCGGTGCCGACCTTCTGCGCCGGGCCATGGGCAAAAAGAAACCCGAGGAAATGGCCAAACACCGCGAAATCTTTCGCGAGGGCGCGGCCAAAAAAGGCATCGATCAGACCAAGGCGGACGAAATCTTCGATTTGATGGAGAAGTTCGCCGGCTACGGGTTCAACAAATCGCACGCGGCGGCGTATTCCCTGTTGGCGTACCACACGGCGTGGCTCAAGGTGCATTACACCGCGGAGTTTTTTTGCGCCAACATGACGATCGAAATCGACGACACCGACAAATTGAAGGTGCTCGTCGACGATGCGCGCACGTTCGGGATCCGGTTCGCGCCGCCCGACATCAACGAGGGCACATACCGCTTCGAGCCCATCGACGACCACACCATCCGCTACGGCTTGGGCGCGGTCAAGGGCACGGGGCAGCAGGCGATCGAGGCCATCGTGGCGGCGCGCCAGGGCCACGGCGTCGGGCCGCGCGGCGCGGTCGAAGGCCCGTTTGCCAGCTTGTTCGACTTTTGCAGCCGGGTCGATCGCAGCCGTGTCAACAAACGCACGGTGGAGGCGCTCATCAAGGCGGGGGCGTTCGACCGACTGCACCTGGACCGCGCGGCACTGCTGGCGTCGCTGGACCGGGCGTTCGAGTGGGCGTCGGCGCAGGAGGCCAATGCCCAGCAAGGAGGGCTGTTCGATGCGCTGGGCGACAGCGGCCATGGTTCAGCGGCGCAGGAGCCGCCGCTGGTCGAGACCATGCCCTGGGGCGTGAAAGAGCGGCTCACGCACGAGAAGGCGGCGCTTGGGTTTTACTTTTCCGGCCATTTGTTCGACGAAGTGGAGGCCGAGGTGCGCCGGTTTGCCAAGACCCCACTGGCGCAGGTGGCCGACAGCCGCGAGCCGTGGCTGGTGGCGGGCATCGTCAGCGAGCTGCGCGTCATCAACGGCCAACGGGGCAAGGTGGCCATCTTCAAGCTCGACGACAAGTCCGCCGTGCTGGAAGCCAGCGCCGATGAAGCGCTGATCCAGGCGCACCGCGCGCTGCTGCGCGACGACGAGCTGGTGGTGGCACAAGTGCTGGCGCAGCCGGACCGGTTTTCGGGTGGGTTGCGCTTGAAGGTGCAGCAGCTGTGGGATTTGCCGACGGCGCGCTGCCGCTTCGGGCGCTATTTGCGCGCCGTGGTGTGCGACCGCGTGCCGGACATCGCGGCGTTGGTGCGGGATTTTCCGCCGCAGCGCGGGATGACCGAGCATGGCGAGCTACTGCGCGCGCTGCCGGTGCGGCTGCAGGTGTGGCGCCCGAGCGCGCGCTGCGAGTTGCAACTCGATGACCGGGCCAGCTTTTATCCCACCGATGCGGCGCTGGCGCGCTGGATGGCGCAGGCGCACGAGCAGCGCGCGGAAGTGGTGTACGAGTGAACGCGTCAGCCCCAGTGCGCTCACTCGTTGGGCCGAAAGCCCAGGATCAGCGTGGATGGCACGCGGCCGTTTTCGTCCCGCGGCAGGCGCGCGGTGCGCTCGATGGCGCGCAGCACGGCGTCGTCCCAGGCGCGATGGCCGCTGGATTTGAGCAGGCGCGCGCTCAGGATGGTGCCATCGGGCAAGGTGCGCACTTCGACCTCGGCGCGAGGGTTGCCCGGCACCGTATCGGTAAAGACAATGTGGGGACGGATGTGCGCGACCAGTTTGCCCGCGTAGCTGGCCGATGGGCCGGCATCGCGCTCGGCGCTGCCGCGGGCGCTGGGGCCGCCGCTGGCGCCCGCCTGGCCCAGGATGCGCTCTAGGTTGCGCTGGCGCTCGGCTTCGAGCAGCGCCTGCTCGGCCTTTTCGCGCTCCGCCCGTTGTGCCCGCTCGCGTGCCGCCCTCTCACGCTCGGCCTTCTCGCGCTCGGCGCGGACTTTCTCTGCTTGCTCCCGCTCGCGTCGTTCGCGTGCGGCGCGTTCCTCGGCCAGACGGCGTTCCTCCGCTTGACGGCGGGCCTCGTCGGCGCGGCGCTGCTGCTCACGTTGGCGTTGCAGTGCGATGTCGGCGTCGCGCGGGGCGTCGGCGGTGGCGGGCGGGGTGGGGGTGGGGGTGGGGGGCGCCGGCACGGGCGGGGCGGGGGGCGGCTCTTGGGCGCGCGGCGCGGCGACTTGCGGCAGGGCCGACCAGAGCTCGGCGCTGGCGACGACGGTCGGTGCCTCGCGCTGCCACGCCAGCCCCCAGGCCAGGGCCAGCGCCAGCACGCCGTGTGCCAGCACCGCGAGCGTCCACGGCAGCCAACCACCGCGCGCAGGCGGGGGGCTCAGGTCCAGCTCGTCGGCGATGGCGTGCATGGGGAACTTAGCGGCGCGTGGTTTCGGGTTGTACGGCCAGGCCGATGCGGGCCACGCCCGCACGCTGCAGCGCGTCCATCACCTGCACCACCTGTTCGTAGGCGACGCGCTTGTCGGCGCTGATGATGACGGGCACCGGGGTCGAGGCGGACTCCTGCAGCGCCCGCACGCGCGCGGGCAACTCGCGCAGCGTGAGCACGTCGCCCTCGCCGCTGGTGCGGGCGCTGTCGCGCAGCTGCAGTCGGCCGTCCTGTTCGACGATGATCTGCACATAGCGCTCCGGCTGGCGGGCCGCTTGGCCGACGCGGGGCAGCTCGACCTGGCCCGGCACGATGAGCGGCGCCGTGACCATGAAGATGATCAACAGCACCAGCATCACGTCGATGAAGGGCACCATATTGATCTCGGTGATCGCGCGGCGGCCGCTTCGACGAGGGGCGATGGCGGGCATGGCGAGCGCCTCCGTGGCTCAGTGTCCTGCGGCACCCGCGTGGCGGTGCAGGATGTTGGAAAACTCTTCGATGAAGGTCTCCAGCCGGTTGGCCAGGCGGTCGATGTCGTGCGCAAAGCGGTTGTAGGCCACCACGGCCGGAATGGCGGCGAACAGCCCGATGGCGGTGGCCACCAGCGCTTCGGCGATGGCCGGCGCCACGGTGGCCAGCGTCACTTGCGTCAGCGCAGCCAAGCCAGTGAAGGCGTGCATGATGCCCCAGACGGTGCCGAACAAGCCCACGTAGGGCGACACCGAGCCGACCGAGCCCAGGAACGACAGGTTGACCTCCAGCGCGTCGAGCTCGCGCTGGTAGGCCGCACGCATGGCGCGCCGGGCGCCGTCGAGCAGCGCGTCGGGCTGGGTGATGCGCCGCTCGCGCAGCTTGAGAAATTCGCGCATGCCGCTGGCGAAGATGCGCTCCATGGGGCTGCCTTCCGGCGCGCGGCGCAGCGACGATTCGTACAGCGTCTGCAGGTTGCCGCCGGACCAGAAGTCGCGCTCGAACTCGTCTGTCAGGCGCCGCACGCGCTTGAGCGCAAAGACCTTGCGCAAGATGGCCGCCCAGCTGGTGATGGAGACCCCCACGAGCAACAACACCACCGCCTGCACCACCCAGGAGGCGTTGAGCATTAGCTCGACGACGGAAAACTCATGTGTCATGCGGATCGTGTTCCTTGGCTGTCGGTGGGCAGGGTGCCGGCCAGCGCAGCGGCCACTTCGGCAGGCAGCCGGGCGGGGCGCAACGCATCGGCTTGCACCCAACCGATGCGCACCGTGCCCTCGCACAGCGGCCCGCTGCCGTCGCCGGTCCGCCACGCCTGCTGTTGCAGTGTCACGGTGGCGCGCCCGAGTTCCCGTACACGTGTGTGGATCGTCAGTTCGTCGTCCAGCCGCGCCGGGCGCAGATAGCGTACCTCGATCGCACCGACGACGAACATGCCACCGGTGCGCTCGCGCAGCGCTTGCTGCCCCAGCCCCAGGCTGCGCAACCACTCGGTGCGCGCACGCTCGAAAAACTTCAGGTAGTTGGCATAGTAGACGATGCCACCCGCGTCGGTGTCTTCCCAGTAGATGCGCACGGGCCAGGTGTGCCCCGGCGCGGCGCTGGCGGCCGACGGTTCAGCTGCGGCGGGCGGGATCACGCGCCACCTCCTCGGGTCGTAGCTGGGGGGCCAGGCGGTTGAGCACGCCGTTGACGAATTTGTGTCCGTCGGTGCCGCCAAAGGTCTTGGCCAGTTCGATGCATTCGTTGAGAACGACGCGCCAGGGCACGTCGGGACAGTGCTGCAGCTCGTAGGCGCCGATCCACAGCACGGCATGCTCGATGGGCGACAGCTCCGCCAGCGGGCGGTCGAGCAGCGGGCTCAGGTGCGCGTCCAATTCGCTGGCCTGCGCAATGCAGCCGTGCAGCAGCGCGTCGTAGTGCGCGCTATCCGCTTTGTGAAAGCCGCTGAGGTCGCGCGTAAAGACATCGATGTCGGCTGCCTCGTTGCGGCCGACCAGGTGCTGGTAGAGCCCTTGCAGGGCGAATTCGCGCGCACGGGTGCGGGCAGATTTTTCGGATGCTTTGGTCATGGGCGCTATTGTCCCAGACCACGGGGGTCAGTCGAGCGGGTAGCGCCGCAGCAGCGCGGCCATCTCCACCGCCACGCGTGCCGCGTCACGGGGTTTTTCGTCCTGCCGAGCGACGGCCTGCGACAGATTTTCGGTGGTGAGGATGGCGTTGGCGATCGGGATGTGGTGATCCAGCCCCACGCGCGTGATGCCCGCTGCCGACTCGTTGCACACCAGCTCGAAGTGGTAGGTCTCGCCGCGAATCACGCAGCCGAGCGCGATCAGGGCGTCGAAGCGGCCGCTTTGCGCCATCGCCTGCAGGGCGAGCGGCACCTCGAGCGCGCCGGGCACTTGCTCCAGCACGACGTCGGCATCAGCCACGCCCAGCGCGCGCAGCTCGTCGCGGCAGGCGTTGGCCAGGGCGTCGGTGATGCCCTGGTTGAAGCGCGCCTGCACGATGCCGATGCGCAGGCCACGGCCATCCAGCGCCGCAGCTTGCCCTTTGTGCGCTCCCATCATGTCGAGTTTCCTTCCGGGGGTTGGGGGTGAACAAAGCCGACCACTTCAAGCCCGTAACCGGTCATGCTGGGCATGCGCCGGGGGGGGCCGAGCAGCGCCATGCGGTGGATGCCGCAGTCGCGCAATATCTGCGCGCCGATGCC
>DYIC01000051.1:0-6074 GCA_020723845.1 Hydrogenophaga sp. | reverse complement strand
CGTCGTCGGGCCCCCACTGACCCACCACCAGCGCCAGGTGCACACCGCCGCCCGTCTGGTCGCGGTACGCGTGTGCGGTGAAGGGGCCATAGGCCGTCTGCAGCGGCCGGCTGCCGACCCGGCGCACCAGGCTTTCGGTGCGGCTGCGGTATTCGATCAGATCGGCGATGGTGCCGATCTTGAGCCCATGCCGCGCCGCAAAGCGCTGCAGATCGGGCAGCCGCGCCATGGTGCCGTCGTCGTTCATGATCTCGCAGATCACCGCGGCTGGCGTGCAGCCCGCCATGGCGGCGAGGTCGCAGCCGGCTTCGGTGTGGCCAGCGCGCATCAGCACGCCGCCATCGACCGCCTGCAGCGGGAACACGTGCCCGGGTTGCACCAGATCGTCGGGGCGTGCGTTGGGGGCGACGGCGACGCGAATGGTGTGCGCCCGGTCCGCGGCCGAGATGCCGGTGGTCACGCCTTCGGCCGCTTCGATGGAGACGGTGAACGCCGTGCCCATCTTGGTGCCGTTACGCGGCACCATGGGCGGCAGCTGCAGCTGCTCGCAGCGCTGGCGCGTCAGCGTCAGGCAGATCAGCCCGCGGCCGTACTTGGCCATGAAATTGATCGCTTCGGGCGTGACATGATCGGCGGCGAGCACCAAGTCGCCTTCGTTTTCGCGGTCTTCCTCATCGACCAGGATGACCATGCGCCCGGCGCGCAACTCGGCGACGATGTCGTCGACCGGTGAAATGGGGGCCACGGCCTCGGCCGGGCCAGCAGAGGGGGCGCAAGCAGGGGTGTGCATAGGGTAGATCGCGCCGTCGCCGTCACGCCGACGCCGGCGTGGCGCCGAGCGAGAGCATGCGTTCGACGTAACGCGCCATCATATCGATCTCGAGATTGACCCGCGATCCAGCCGCCAATGTACCCAGCGTGGTGTGCTGCACGGTGTGCGGGATGAGGTTGATGGTGACTTCGCACCCGTCGGGGCGGTCGGTGACCTGGTTGATGGTTAGGCTGACGCCGTTGACCGTGATCGAGCCCTTATAGGCCAAGTACTTGGCCAGCACGGGCGGTGCGAGCACGCCCAGTGTCCACGACTCGCCCACCGGCTCCAGCCGCGTGACGGTACCCACCCCGTCCACGTGGCCGCTGACGATGTGGCCACCCAGCCGGTCGGTGGCGCGCAGCGCTTTTTCCAGGTTGACGGGCCCGGGTTGGTCCAGCCCCGTGGTGCGGGCCAGCGACTCGGCCGAGACGTCCACGGTGAAGGCACCCCCCGCCCGATCGAGCGTGGTGACAGTCATGCACGCGCCGTTGATCGCGATGCTGTCGCCCAGTCCGACGTCGTCGAGGTAGTCCGGGGTGGCCGCCACCTGCAGCCGCAGGCCATGATCCGGGCCGCAGCCCAACGGGTGCAATGCCTCGATGCGCCCGACGTGCGTGATGATGCCGGTAAACATGGCCCCGATTGTCGCAGCTTCCGCACGTACGACAGCGCCTCGTTGGCGTACACGCACCTGCAACGGGGCGACGGCGTTACCATCGGCGCGGCAGCGATCGGCGTGCCCGGTGGCACGCGGCCAGTTTCTATGCTGCCAACATCGCGTCGACCCCACACCATGCGCCAGCGACCCACCGCGCGTTTGACGGTACCGGATTTTCGCAATCTGGGGGTGTTGCTGCGGCTGCTGCTGCTGGCCGAGGGGTTGCGGCTGCTGTGGTGGGCGATCGAGGCCCCGATGCGTGGGCACGCGTGGACGGGCTGGTGGAGGGAGGGCGCGCTGTACGAACCCGTGCTGCTGACGGTCACGGGTGTACTGGCATGGTTGGCGCCGTGGCTGCGCCGTCTGCCGCCCCTGCGGGCTCTTTGGATGACCGCGTTGCTGGCGGTGGTGGTGGCGTTGCTGTGGCGTTTCGGGCTGCAGCGCCTGGGCCTGACGGTGCCGCCACTGGCCACGGTGGTAGTGGCGACGCTGGCCGTGTGGCTGGCCGTGGTGGGCTATTTCGACTGGCGGCACCAGCGCCTGTCGCCCGCGCTGGCTGAGGCCCGGTTGCTGGCGCTGCAGTCGCGCATGCGGCCACACTTTCTGTTCAACAGCCTCAATGGCGTGTTGACGCTGATCCGCCGCGATCCCGGGCGCGCCGAGGCGATGCTGGAGGACCTGGCCGACCTCTACCGTGCCCTTCTCACCGAGCCCCGGGCTCTCGTGCCCTTGCGTGAGGAGCTGGCATTGGCGCGTGCCTACCTGGCGGTGGAGCAGGTGCGCCTGGGTGATCGGCTGCGGCTGGCGTGGCAGGTCGACACCGCCCCCGACGATGCCTTGTTGCCGCCGCTGACACTGCAGCCGCTGGTCGAGAATGCCGTGCGCCACGGTATTGAACCCCGCGAGGAGGGGGGCTGCGTCACTGTCGAGGCGTTTCGCGACGACGACCATTTGGTGCTGTTCGTGCGCAACCCGCTCCCGCCGCCGCAGGCACCACCAGGCGCGCGGGGGAATGGGCTGGCGCTGGCCAATCTGCGCGAGCGGCTGGACTTGCTGTACGACGCCGAAGCGCGGCTGCGCGTGTACGAGTCCGAGGGTGAGTTCGTGGCCCAGGTGCGACTGCCGATCCGCGCCCGCGACCCTGTCAGCCGCGCACCTCGTCGATCAGTGTCCTGAAGGCGTCCACGTCCTCGAAGCTGCGGTAGACGCTGGCAAAGCGCACGTACGCCACTTGGTCCAGCTGGCGCAGCTCCTCCATCACCCATTCGCCAATGCGCTGCGCGGGCACCTCGCGCGTGGGCTCGGCCAGCAGTTTTTCTTCGATGCGGGCGACGGCGGCATCGAGCCGTTCGGTGCTCACCGGTCGCTTGCGCAGCGCCAGCGCCATGCTGGCGCGCAGTTTGGCGGGGTCGTAGTCGACGCGCCGCCCGTCTTTCTTGACCACTTGCGGAAAGGTGACCTCGGCGCGTTCGTAGGTGGTAAAGCGCCGCTCGCAGCCGGCGCAGCGGCGGCGGCGGCGCACGAATACCCCATCGTCGGACTCGCGCGTCTCCACCACCTGGGTGTCGGCGTGTCCGCAGAAGGGGCACTTCATGGCGCGTCAGCCGTAGACGGGGAAGCGCGCCGTCAGCTCGGCGACCTGCGCGCGCACGCGCTCGACGGTGGCCGGATTGTGCGGATCGTCGAGCACGTCGGCGATCAGGTTGGCGGTCAGCCGCGCCTCGGCCTCTCGGAAGCCGCGCGTCGTCATGGCGGGTGTGCCCAGACGGATGCCGCTCGTGACCATGGGCTTTTGCGGGTCGTTGGGGATGGCGTTTTTGTTGACCGTGATGTGCGCTTGTCCCAGCACGGCCTCGGCCTCTTTGCCGGTGATGCCCTTGGCGCGCAAATCGACCAGCATCACGTGGCTTTCGGTGCGGCCGCTGACGATGCGCAGGCCGCGCGCCTGCAGTGCCTCGGCCATGGCTTGGGCGTTGCGCACCACCTGCTGTTGATAATCGCGGAACGCGGGGCTCAGCGCTTCTTTGAAGGCCACCGCCTTGGCAGCGATCACGTGCATCAGCGGCCCCCCTTGCAGGCCGGGGAAGACGGCGCTGTTGATGGCCTTTTCGTGCTCGGCCTTCATCAGGATGATGCCGCCGCGCGGGCCACGCAGGCTCTTGTGCGTGGTGGAGGTGACCACGTCGGCGTGCGGCACGGGATTGGGGTAGACGCCGGCCGCGATCAGGCCGGCGTAGTGCGCCATGTCCACCATGAAGATGGCGCCGATTTCTTTGGCCACACGGGCGAAGCGTTCGAAGTCGATGCGCAGGCTGTAGGCGCTGGCCCCGGCGATGATGAGCTTGGGCCGGGTTTCGTGCGCCTTTCGCTCCATCGCGTCGTAGTCGATTTCCTCACGCTCGTTGAGGCCGTAACTCACGACGTTGAACCACTTGCCGCTCATGTTGAGCGCCATGCCGTGCGTGAGGTGGCCGCCCTCGGCCAGGCTCATGCCCATGATGGTGTCGCCGGGCTTGAGGAAGGCGAGGAACACCGCCTCGTTGGCGCTGGCGCCGCAATGGGGCTGCACGTTGGCGGCCTCGGCGCCGAAGAGTTGCTTGACGCGGTCGATGGCGAGCTGCTCGGCCACGTCCACGTGCTCACAACCACCGTAGTAACGCCGGCCGGGATAGCCTTCGGCATATTTGTTGGTGAGCTGGGTGCCCTGCGCTGCCATGACGGCGGGCGAGGCGTAGTTTTCGCTGGCAATCAGCTCGATGTGCTGCTCTTGGCGGGCGTTTTCGGCCTGGATGGCAGCCCAGAGCTCGGGGTCGGTCTGTTCGATGAGGATATTGCGGTCAAACATGGGCAGTCCTGTCGGCGGCGTTGCACCCGGGTGCGGCGGTTTGTCACACGGGTTGCCCAGGCGAACGGCAGACCGCCGCGCTGGCCACGTCGTGAAGACGCGTTCGTGCGGCTGCGCGCTTCCCCGTGGTGAGCCCCACGTCGGTTGGCGGCGTGGCGGCCTTCCCGGAAAGGCCGCTGCCGGACCTATCGCCAGTCGCGCGCGCGGCAAATTCTATCAGGACGGTCGCGTCCCCCTCGCCGGTGGCGCGTCGTCTGGGGTGGGCTCACCTCCGATTCGCAACGGCAGGGCGCCATTGGTCTCTTCCTGTGCCGCAGCGTCCACCACCAGACCCGGGGGCAGCGGCATCGAGGCGGTGAAGCCCACCTGTTGGCCGGCGGCGACGCGTTTGAGCCGCTCCTGCTCCGCCATCACCTTGACGATGTAGTCGCGCGCATCGACGCTGACCGCGCCCACGTACAGCCGCAGGCCGCCGGGTACGGAGCCTGCCGTTCGGATGGCATCGTGCAGGATTTGCGCACCCACCCGCAGGTTGCTGAGCGGGTCGAAGGCGGCCAGCGTGCCGCCCAAGTCATCGAACTTGTCGGCGTGTACGCGGGTGTGGACCTGCATCAGCCCATGGGCGCCGAAAGGACTGGCGGCAAAGGGATTGAAACGCGACTCGATGGCCATGACGGCCAGGATCAGCGCCGGATCGAGCCGCAACTGACGGCCCACCTGGTGCGCCTCGGCTACCAGCGCAGCCAGCGGTTCGCTGGCGACACGGTATTTGCGCGCCAACCACTGCGCCACACGCTGCTGCTCGGGGGGCAGTGCCTGGGGGTCCATCGCCGCGGGGCGGTCGGCTGCCGCCGAGGCGGGTATTTCGGCGCCGAGGGTCAGCGCGGCGTGCCGTTCCAGCAGCCAGTCGGCCATACCGCGTTCGAGTTGGGCGCGCAGCTGGGGCTGCGCCAGCAGCAGCGCTACGATGGCCAGGACGCCCACGCCCAGCGCCGCCAAGCCGTGACTCGCCGCGCGCCAGAGCCGCATCCATCGGTGCCCCACGCGATGTAGAGGGGTCGGGCGGTTGGCCCCGGCCCGCGGGCCGGCGGCGAAAGCGCCCGGGGTGTCGATGCACGTCGTCATGCACACACTCCTTGTTCGTTGTCCGCGGCGGTCCGCGCCAGCCGCTCCCGGTTGGGTGGCGGGCGGACACGCCGTCCATGGCGCCGATGCGTGGCATCGGCGGTCGATTGGCCCCACTCGCCATGGCGGTCGGGGGCAGCGGTGCGGGGTCGATGGCCGCACCCAACCTAGGGTTGACCCTAGTCGTTGGGCGCGATGGTAGGGCCCTCGACATACCAAGTCAATACTTAGAGAGTAGTTTTTTATAACCAATATTGTTTTTCTTGCGGCGCAGTAAGCGGAGGGCGGCGATGGGAATCGGGGTTTTCCTGGGGCAATGAACAGCCGGTGAGCCATGAAAAAAATTGGCGTGCGACCACCCTCGGACTGCCGTACAGTACAGACGTCGTCTCCGGTTACTCAGGGCATCCCGCCCCGTCCGGAGCGACGGGCCCGCCCGGGTGGTCACGCCCAGGCCTGGCCAGCATGATGGGAGCAATCCCTTGCTTCCGGCAGCGTGCGACATGACCCTCCGCGCTGCCTCGCCCGGCACGACTGGGTCGTGCCAAGGCCCCGACGGGTGCAGCCCGACGGGGCCTTTTCGTGTGCGCCCGGCACGGGCGCACTCTTGTGGGTGAAAGTCCCACCGTAAG
>DYIC01000107.1 GCA_020723845.1 Hydrogenophaga sp. | reverse complement strand
GAACCCATCCTTTGCTAAGCCGAGCCGCTCGAGCGCCAGCCCTGCCACCACCGCCCGGCGCGCCGCCGCGCGCGCCCGGAGCGCGTTGCCGACCACGCTGGCACGCCTGCCCGGTGTTGACGGCTTGCTGCTGGCGTGCCAAAGACGGCAGCCCGCGCGTAGGGGTACCGGGCGGGCTGTAGCGCCCGGTGGGGGTATGCAACTGGTGCAAAGTGGTGTAGAGTGCACCGCATGGATGCTGCAACTCCAGACAAGCCCAAGACCATCCGCCTGACCATTCCGGTTGATCAGGAGGTGCACGCCACCTTCGCCAGGATCGCCAAGGCGTCCGGTATGCCCATAGGCCGTGCCATGGCCGAGTGGATGGCCGACACGCTCGATGCGGCCGAATACCTGGCCGAGACCCTGGAGAAGGCGAGGGCGGCTCCTCGCCTGGTCGCTCGCCAACTCCACTCCTACGCCATGGGACTGGCGGACGAGACCGGCGCACTCCTGGAGCAGGTCCGCCAGGACAGCCGCACGCGCATCGGACGGGCGCAGACCGGCCTGGGCGCGGCGGGTGGCCTGGCGGCCCCCCCGTCCTGTAATACGGGGGGGAAAGTCCCCTCCAAACCCCCAAAACGTCCCCGAGGTGATGCCAGATGACCCAGGCAACGAAAACGACCATCGACTGGCTACGGGTCCGGGTCCAGGCCGAACCCCGCGACATCCTCCAGGCCATGCGCCCCATGTTCGGGCGGTGGGGTCAGTACCTTCGCTTCGGTGACAACGCCCGGGGGCTCTTCGGCTTCAAGCACGCGCTCCCCATCCAGATTGCCGACGACACCGTCGTTGGCCGCATGGATTTCGGGGGGGACTCCCAACGCGGATGGGTCCGCGTCGATCTACCGGGAAAGGGCTGCCAGTGGGTCAAGGACTGGGATGCCATCGAGGAGGTCGAGGCCCTGCCGTGCGCAGAGCCGCGCCGTGTCGATATCGCGCTCACCACCTGGAATGGCGAGATCACGCACGAGATGGTCAAGCAGGCCCACCAGGAGGGCGGTTTCACCACGAGGGGCCGTCCTCCCAACATGCAGGAGATCGTCAACTCCGACAAGCACCGTGGGCGCACCATCTACATCGGCAGGCGGGACGGTGACAAGTTCGTTCGAGCCTACGAGAAGGGCTACGAGCTAGCCTCCAGGATGCCGGTCTCCCAGGAGTACCGAGAGGGCATCCAGGAGATCGACGGCCACCGCATCGAGGACATCTACCGCGTGGAGCTGGAGCTCAAGGCCGAAGGTACCGAGTTGCCATGGGACGTTATCCAGCGTCGGGATCAGTACTTCGCCGGGGCTTATCCCTTTCTGGCGCAGATCCTCCCTGACGTGGAGCCAGACATCCTCCAGCGTCGTCCGGAGCGACAGCCGCAGACCGATCTACGGGCCGCCCTGGAGAACGTCCGCATTCAGTTCGGTGCAACCCTTTTCACGGCCCTGCACGCGTATCACGGCGACATCGGCGCCGTGTGGGATCGCATCGTCGGCGACAAGCACAACAAGGCCCTGCTCGAAGCTGGCGTCCTCCTGGTCGATCACGACTGATGCCGACAGGCGCGTACCGAGCGCCTGCCCGCTGGCCACCGCAGGCCTGCCCCGAGAACCCATCCTTTGCTAAGCCGAGCCGCTCGAGCGCCAGCCCTGCCACCACCGCC
>DYIC01000050.1 GCA_020723845.1 Hydrogenophaga sp. | reverse complement strand
ATGGCAAAAGAGAAATTCGAGCGGACCAAGCCGCACGTCAACGTGGGCACGATTGGTCACGTGGACCACGGCAAGACGACGCTGACGGCGGCGATCACGACGGTGCTGGCGTCCAAGTTTGGCGGCCAAGCCAAGAAGTACGACGAAATCGACGCGGCGCCCGAAGAAAAGGCGCGCGGCATCACCATCAACACCGCGCACGTCGAATACGAAACCGCCAACCGCCACTACGCGCACGTCGACTGCCCCGGCCACGCTGACTACGTCAAGAACATGATCACGGGTGCCGCCCAGATGGACGGCGCCATCCTGGTCGTGTCGGCCGCCGACGGCCCCATGCCGCAAACCCGCGAGCACATCCTGCTGGCGCGCCAGGTTGGTGTGCCCTACATCATCGTCTTCCTCAACAAGTGCGACATGGTCGACGACGCCGAGCTGCTCGAACTCGTCGAGATGGAAGTGCGCGAGCTGCTCTCCAAGTACGACTTCCCTGGTGATGACATCCCCATCATCAAGGGCTCCGCACTCAAAGCGCTCGAAGGCGACAAAGGCGAGCTCGGTGAGCAAGCCATCCTGAAGCTGGCCGAAGCCCTGGACAGCTACATCCCCACGCCCGAGCGCGCGATTGACGGCGCCTTCCTCATGCCCGTGGAAGACGTCTTCTCCATCTCGGGCCGCGGCACCGTCGTGACCGGCCGCATCGAGCGCGGCATCATCAAGGTCGGTGACGAAGTCGAAATCGTCGGCCTGCGCCCCACCCTCAAGACCACCTGCACCGGTGTGGAGATGTTCCGCAAGCTGCTCGACCAAGGTCAAGCGGGCGACAACGTGGGCATTCTGCTGCGCGGCACCAAGCGCGAAGAAGTCGAGCGCGGCCAAGTGCTGGCCAAGCCCGGCTCCATCACGCCGCACACCCACTTCGTGGGTGAAGTCTACGTGCTGTCCAAGGAAGAAGGCGGCCGCCACACCCCGTTTTTCAACAACTACCGGCCGCAGTTCTACTTCCGCACCACCGATGTCACGGGTGCCATCGAGCTGCCCAAGGACAAAGAGATGGTGATGCCGGGTGACAACGTGACCATCACGGTCAAGCTGATCGCCCCGATCGCGATGGAAGAGGGTCTGCGCTTTGCGATCCGCGAAGGCGGCCGTACCGTCGGCGCCGGCGTGGTGTCCAAGATCATCGAGTGAGGCTGGCCCCCATGAACAAGCAAAAGATCCGCATCCGCCTCAAGGCGTTCGACTACAAGCTGATCGACGCCTCGGCGGCCGAGATCGTCGATACCGCCAAGCGCACCGGCGCCATCGTGCGCGGCCCCGTGCCGCTGCCGACGCGCATGAAGCGCTTCGACATCCTGCGCTCGCCGCACGTCAACAAGACCAGCCGCGACCAGTTCGAGATCCGCACCCACCAGCGCCTGATGGACATCGTCGATCCGACCGACAAGACCGTCGACGCGCTCATGAAGCTGGATCTGCCCGCTGGCGTGGACGTCGAAATCAAGCTGCAGTGATGCACGCCAGTGTCGAGCGCTGCGCGAAGCGCTTGACGAACGCAAGCCCGCACGGTATAGTTGCGGGCTTCGTCCTTTTTGGGGCGAGGAAAACCTGTAACCTGCCCGCTGCCAGCGGGGCATCGCAGCTTGGCGATGCGGCTGGAGTGGGCCATCAGACCCGGCCAATTGCAGTCGGGAACGGAGAAAACCATGAGTCTGAGCAACTCTCTCGGGTTGTTGGGCCGCAAGGTGGGCATGATGCGTCTGTTCACCGAAGACGGGGACGCAGTGCCCGTCACGGTGGTCGATGTGTCGAACAACCGGGTGGCGCAAGTCAAGACCCAGGCCGTCGATGGCTATGACGCCCTGCAGGTGGCGTTTGGCAAGCGGCGCGCCTCGCGCGTGACCAAGCCGATGGCGGGTCACTATGCCAAGGCCGGTGTCGAAGCGGGTGAAATCCTTCAGGAATTCCGCGTCAGCGCCGAGGTCGCGGCGAAGTTCACCCCGGGCGCCGTCATCCCCGTGGCCGAGCTGTTCCAGCCGGGTCAAAAGGTGGACGTGCAAGGCACGACCATCGGTAAGGGCTTCGCGGGCACCATCAAGCGCCACAACTTCGGTTCGCAGCGCGCCTCGCACGGCAACAGCCGTTCGCACAACGTGCCGGGCTCCATCTCGATGGCGCAAGATCCGGGCCGCGTGTTCCCGGGCAAGCGCATGACCGGGCACATGGGCTGCGACACCGTCACCACCCAGAATCTCGACGTGGTGCGCGTCGATGCCGAACGCCAACTGCTCCTGATCAAGGGGGCCGTTCCCGGTGCCAAGGGCGGCTTCGTGACCGTCCGTCCGGCCGTCAAGGCCGCCAAGTAAGGAGCGCACGGATGCAAGTCGAACTCCTCAACGACCAGGGTCAGGCCGCCTCCACCGTCGAGGTGCCCGAGACCGTGTTTGGTCGCGAATTCAACGAAGCGCTGGTGCACCAGCTGGTGGTGGCCTATCAGGCCAACGCCCGCCAAGGCACGCGCGCGCAAAAGGACCGCGGCGCTGTCAAGCACTCCACCAAGAAGCCGTTCCGTCAAAAGGGCACGGGCAATGCGCGTGCCGGTATGACCTCGTCGCCGCTGTGGCGCGGGGGCGGCAAGATCTTCCCGAGCAGCCCCAACGAAAACTTCAGCCAAAAGCTCAACAAGAAGATGTACCGCGCTGGCATGGCGTCCATCTTCTCGCAGCTCGTGCGTGAAGGGCGGCTGTCGGTGGTCGATTCGATCAAGGTCGAAGCGCCCAAGACCAAGCTGCTGGCCAGCAAGCTCAAGGCCATGAACCTGAACTCGGCGCTCATCATCGCCGACGAGATCGACGAAAACCTCTACTTGGCGTCGCGCAACCTGCCCAACGTGCTGGTGGTCGAGCCGCGCTACGCCGACCCGGTGTCGCTGGTGCACTTCAAGAAGGTGCTCGTCACCAAGGGTGCGCTGGACCAGATCAAGGAGATGTTCGCATGAGCCAGCCCAAGTTCGACCAAGGTCGCCTGATGCAGGTGCTGGTGGCGCCGATCATCTCGGAGAAGGCCACCCGCGTGGGCGAGAACTCCAACACGGTTCTGTTCAAGGTGCTGCGCAATGCCAGCAAGCCCGAGATCAAGGCCGCGGTGGAGCTGCTGTTCAACGTCAAGGTTCAGGACGTCAACGTGCTGAACCAAAAAGGCAAGGTCAAGCGCTTCGGCAAGACCATCGGTCGCCGCGACCACGTGCGCAAGGCCTATGTGACCCTGGCCGCCGGTCAGGAGATCCAGTTCGGCGCTGAAGGGATCTGACATCATGGCAGTCATCAAGATGAAGCCGACCTCGCCAGGCCGTCGCGGCATGGTCAAGGTCACGCGCGAAAACCTGTACAAGGGCCCTGCCTACGCGCCGCTGCTGGAGCCGCTGGCCAAGACGGCGGGCCGAAACAACAACGGCCACATCACCGTGCGCCACAAGGGTGGCGGCGCCAAGCACCACTACCGCATCGTGGACTTCCGTCGCAACAAGGACGGTATCCCGGCCAAGGTGGAGCGCCTGGAGTACGACCCGAACCGCACCGCGCACATCGCGCTGCTGTGCTATGCCGATGGCGAGCGTCGCTACATCATCGCGCCGCGTGGCATCGAGGTCGGCCAGACCCTCGTCAGTGGTGCCGAGTCGCCGATCCGTGTCGGCAACACGTTGCCGATCCGCAACATCCCGGTGGGTTCGACCATCCACTGCATCGAGCTCAAGCCGGGCAAGGGCGCGCAGCTGGCGCGCTCGGCGGGCGCTTCGGCCGTGCTGCTGGCGCGTGAGGGTGTCTATGCCCAGGTGCGTCTGCGTTCGGGCGAAGTGCGCAAGGTGCACGTGGACTGCCGCGCCACCATCGGTGAGGTCTCCAACCCCGAGCACAGCCTGCGCCAGCTCGGCAAGGCCGGTGTCAAGCGCCACATGGGCATCCGCCCGACGGTGCGTGGCGTGGCGATGAACCCGATCGACCACCCGCACGGTGGTGGTGAGGGCCGCACCGGTACCGGCAAGCCGCCGGTGGATCCGTGGGGCAACCTGACCAAGGGTTACCGCACCCGCAGCAACCGCCGCACGCAAAACATGATCGTGTCGCGCCGCAAGAAGTAAAGGGTTGAGCCATGTCCCGTTCTCTGAAAAAAGGTCCCTTCGTTGACCATCACCTGATGGCCAAGGTCGAGAAGGCGCTGGCTGCCAAGGACAAAAAGCCCATCAAGACCTGGTCGCGGCGCTCGACGATCCTGCCCGAGTTCATCGGCTTGACGATCGCCGTGCACAACGGCAAGCAACACGTGCCGGTGTACGTGACCGAGCAGATGGTCGGCCACAAGCTGGGTGAGTTTTCGCTGACGCGCTCGTTCAAGGGCCACCCCGGCGACAAGAAAGCCAAGAAGTGAGGATTGCATCCATGGAAACCCGCTGTATCGTTCGCGGCGTTCGCCTGTCGGCCGACAAAGGCCGGCTGGTCGCCGACCTGATCCGCGGCAAGAAGGTGGATCAGGCGCTGCAGATCCTGACCTTCACGCCCAAGAAAGCCGCCGGCATCATCAAAAAGGCGTTGCTGTCGGCCATCGCCAACGCCGAGCACAACGACGGTGCCGACATCGACGAGCTGAAGGTCAAGACCATCCACGTCGAGCAAGGCACCACGCTCAAGCGCTTCACGGCGCGCGCCAAAGGCCGCGGCAACCGCATCAGCAAGCCCACCTGTCACATCTACGTGACCGTCGGCAACTGACCAGGAAAGGAAGACCATGGGACAGAAAATCCATCCGACCGGCTTCCGCCTGTCCGTCAGCCGCAACTGGGCCAGCCGCTGGTACGCCAGCAACCGCGAGTTCGCCGGCATGTTGGCCGACGACATCAAGGTGCGCCAATACCTGCGTGACAAGCTCAAGAACGCCGCCGTCTCGCGCATCGTCATCGAGCGTCCCGCCAAGAACGCCCGCATCACCATCCACTCGGCGCGCCCGGGTGTGGTGATTGGCAAGAAGGGCGAGGACATCGAGCGCCTGAAGAAGGATCTGGCCGCGATGCTGGGCGTGCCGGTGGCCGTCAACATCGAGGAAATCCGCAAGCCCGAAGTCGACGCGCAGCTCATTGCCGACAGCATCACCCAGCAGCTGGAGAAGCGCATCATGTTCCGCCGCGCGATGAAGCGCGCGATGCAAAACGCGATGCGGCTCGGCGCGCAGGGGGTCAAGATCATGTCGTCGGGCCGCTTGAACGGCATCGAGATCGCGCGCACCGAGTGGTACCGCGAAGGTCGCGTGCCGCTGCACACGCTGCGCGCCGACATCGACTACGGTACCTCGGTGGCCAAGACCACGTATGGCACCATCGGTGTCAAAGTCTGGGTCTACAAGGGTGACAACCTGGGCCGCAACGACGTGCCGTCGCTCGACAGCACGCCGCGCCCCGACGACGAGCGCCGTCCGCGCGGCCCGCGCCGCGACGGCGCGCGCCCGGCCCGTGGCAGCGCCCGCCGTGGCAGCAATGCCGCACCGGCCGACGGCAGCGATAAGCCCGCCGAGGCCACTGCACAACCCGCCGTTAAGCGCGTTCGGTCCGACGCACCCGCATCTGCAGCAGCGGACGGCAAAGGAGAATAAACATGTTGCAACCAGCCCGTCGCAAATTCCGCAAGGAACACAAGGGCCGCAACACCGGGGTCGCCACCAGCGGCACCACGGTGGTGTTCGGTGATTTCGGCCTCAAGGCCACCGACCGCGGCCGCCTGACCGCGCGCCAGATCGAGGCGGCGCGTCGTGCCATCTCGCGCCACGTCAAGCGGGGGGGCCGGATTTGGATCCGCGTCTTCCCGGACAAGCCCATCACGAAAAAGCCGGCCGAGGTCCGCATGGGCAACGGCAAGGGTAACGTGGAGTTCTACGTCGCCGAGATCCAGCCCGGCAAGGTGCTGTACGAGATCGTCGGCGTGCCCGAGCAGCTCGCGCGTGAGGCGTTCCAGCTCGCCGCGGCCAAGCTGCCGCTGCGCACCACGTTCGTGACCCGCATGTTGGGCCAGTGAGGAGGAGCCGACCATGAAATCCGCTGAACTGCGCCAAAAAGACGTCGCCGCCCTGCAGGCCGAAATCCAGTCGCTGCAAAAGGCCCACTTCAACCTGCGCATGCAAAAGGCCACGCAGCAGCTGGCCAACACCGCGGCGCTGCGGCAAACCCGCCGCGCCATCGCGCGCGCCAAGACCATCCTGGCCGAAAAGCTGGCGGCCGCCGGCCAGTAAGGAGAGACCACCATGACGCAAACCAAAGTCAAGCGTACGCTGATTGGCAAGGTGGTCAGCGACAAGCGCGCCAAGACCATCACCGTGCTGGTCGAGCGCCGCGTCAAGCACGAGCTCTACGACAAGATCGTGATCAAGTCGAGCAAGTACCACGCCCACGACGAAAACGGCGAGTACAAGCTGGGCGACATCGTCGAGATCACCGAGAGCCGTCCGCTGTCCAAAACCAAAAACTGGGTGGCCACGCGCCTGGTGCAAAAGGCCTCCGAGGTCTGACGCCCAGCGCGGCGCCGGCCCGGAAATCCTGCCCTGTTGTCAGGGCAAAGGGGACGACCGACAATGCGGTCGTCCTTTTTTACTTAGCGAGGAGGTTTTCCATGATCCAAGTGGGTGATACCCTGCCCGACGTGACGCTGATGGAGTTCGTCGAGACCGAAGGCGAGGGCTGCAGCATCGGCCCGCGCCCCGTACCCGTGCGCGCCGAAGCGGCGGGCAAGACGATCGCGCTCTTTGCCGTGCCTGGCGCGTTCACGCCCACTTGCTCGGCGCAGCACGTGCCAGGGTATCTGCAGCGCTACGACGAGCTGCGCGCGGCTGGCGTGGACGAAATTTGGTGCGTCAGCGTCAACGATGTGTTCGTCATGGGCGCGTGGGCCCGGGACCAAGGGTGCGCTGGCAAGATACGCATGCTGGCCGACGGCAGCGCGGCGTTCGCCCGCGCCACGGGGCTGACGCTGGATCTGACCGCCCGCGGCCTGGGGTTGCGCAGCAACCGGTACTCGATGTTGGTGCAAGACGGCGTGGTGCGCACGCTCAACGTCGAGGGGCCGGGCGAATTCGCCGTCAGCGACGCCGATACGCTGCTGGCGCAGGCGCGTCGACTCCAAGCCGCCGCTTGAGGTAGTGCGCGCCCGGCAACGGGTTGTGGTAGTAAGGCGGGATTTCCTCAAACCCCAGCTCGTGGTAGAGCGCGCGCGCCGCTTCCATCTCGCTCAAGGTGTCGAGCAGCATGCAATCGTAGCCCGCTTGTTCGGCCAACAGCACGATCCGTTCGGCCAGCTGCCGCCCCAGCCCAAAGCCCCGAAACGGCCGACGCACGAACAGCCGCTTCATCTCGCAGGCGTTGCCGTGGTCGCTCTCCAGCAGGGGGCGCATCGCGCAGCAGCCGGCCGGCTCGCCATCGACCGTGGCCAACACCAGTGCGCCCTGCGGCGGCGCGTAGACACCTGGCAGCGTGGCCAGCTCCTCGGCAAAGCCCTGGAAGCCCAAATCGATGCCGATGTCGTCCTGATACTCCAAAAATAGCGTGCGCACCGCGTCGAGCGCCGGGCCTTGCGGTGCCACCCACAAGCGAATGTCCGGTTCGGCGGCCGCGTCACCACACGGCGGCGGGTCGGATGCCTCGTTCATGCCGCGATGATAGAGCCAAGCGCGGCGCCTGGGTGGCGCGTGCGATGCAGGACAGGCGACCCTAGGCAGCGCCCAACGAAACGATCCAAACGGTGACGGCGACGCTGACGGCCGCCACGGCCAGGGCCCGCAGCCGCTCGCGCCAGCCATCGGCGCTGGCGGGGGTGCCCGGCGGCAGCGGCTTGTCGCCGTGGATCATGGGCGGCACCAGGGATTGCCCCCGCAGCCGGTACACGACGATGGCGGCCACGTGCAGCACCACCAGCCCCAGCACCAGCAGCTTGCCCCATTGCTTGTGGTAGGCCGTGGCGGCGTACGCCGTCTCTGACGACACGAAGCGCGCCAGTGGACCGACGAAGGCGATCTCGTCGTCGCTGATCAGCCCGGTGCCCACTTGCACCGCGAGCACCGTCAACAATGCAAAGACCGACAGCGCCCCCAACGGCGAATGCCCCACCGACCACAGCGGGTCGCCGCGGCCGCGCAGGTAGGCCCACAGCGACCCTGGGCCATACAGAAAGGCGACGAAGCGCGACCAACGCCCGCCCACCAGCCCCCACAGCACGCGAAAGATCAACAGCGCCAGCACTGCATAGCCCAAGCGCTGGTGCCAGGTCATCCAGTTGCCGCCCAGGTTACCGGTGATGACCAGCCCCACCACGGCCAGCACCAGCAGCCAGTGAAACAGTCGCGTGGGCAGATCCCACACGCGCACGGGTACGGTCTCGGCGGGCGTTGTCATGGCAGAGTTCGGCACATTCGCATACACTGAGGATTCCCCCAACTCTACACCAGGAGGTGTTCTCATGCAGCATCGACTTCTGTTGGCCGTGGCGGCGCTCGCGCTCAGTGGTGCGGCGCACGCCCAGTTTCAAAAACCCGAGGATGCGGTCCGTTACCGCCAGTCGGCCTTCAACGTGATGGGGGCCCACTTCAGCCGCATCGGCGCCATGGTGCAGGGGCGCGTGCCGTTCGACGCCAAGGCCGCGCAGGAAAACGCCGCCATCGTGGCCACGATGGCCAAGTTGCCGTGGCAGGGGTTCACGCCGGACACCGAAAAGATCAAAAGCCGCACCAAGCCCGAAGCCTGGATGGAGATGGACAAGGTGCGCGCCGGTGCGGACAAGATGATGAAAGCCGTCGCCGACCTGGACGCGGCCGCCCGCACGGGCAACCTGGACGCGATCAAAAAGACCTTCGGTGACGCAGCGGCCACCTGCAAGGCGTGCCACGACGCCTATCGGGAGTGACCTCACGGGCCAGCGCGGACGGCCTCGGTCGCGCCGTCTGCGCGCGAGGTTGCACCGGCGGTGCCGGGCGTGGTGGCGGCGGTCACCCCTCGGCCAGCAGCTTTTCAAGCAGAGCAGCCAACGCCTGGAAGTCGGGCTCACCCACGTAGCGCTTGACGATGCGGCCCTGCCGGTCCACGATGTAAGTGGTGGGGGTCAGTTTGACCTCCCCCCAGTCACGCGCCAGGCTGCCATCGGTATCGAGCGCCACCTTGAACGGCAGTTGCCGCGTGCGGGTGAAGTTGGCCACCCACTCCGGCGGGTCATAGCTCATCGCCACCGCCACCGTCTCGAAGCCGCGCGCGTGGTAGCGCCGGTACAGCTCGACCAGTTGTGGCATCTCCTTGACGCAGCTCACGCACGTGGTGGCCCAGAAGTTGACCAGCAACACGCGCCCGGCCAGGTCGGCGCTCGTCAGCGTGCTGCCGTCGAGCAGTCGGAAGGTGGACTGCGGTGCGCGTTCGGCGGCGCCACAGCCGCCCAAGCTCAGGGAGGCGCCCACCGCCAGCCATACGGGGGCGGTCAGCAGCCAGGGTCGCCATCGTGGGGTCATCGGTATCATTCCTTCGTTCGTCAGCGTCAGCACCAGGGGCGGGGCCTGGGGATGAGACCACGGCAAGCGCGGTGTCGGCGAGCGCCTGCCCCTGCGGGTATGGGAGCGTGCCGCGGCGGTAAAAGTTCGACAGCGTCGATTTTGGCCTCACAATAGGGTGCACACACGGCATTCTCGTTATAAAGCACCCATGGCCCGACCCTTGCGCGTTTTGGTCGCCGACGACAACCCCCTCAACCTACGCATCGCCGCGCGCTTGCTGCGTGACATGGGCCACAGTGGCGTGTTGGTCAACGGTGGCCGGCAGGCGTTGCAGGCCCTGCAGACGCAGGCCTTCGACGTCATGTTGCTCGATGTGACCATGCCCGACATGGGCGGGCTGGAGGCGCTGGCCGAGCTGCGCGCGCTGGAGCGCGCCGGCCGGCGCCACACCCCGGTCATCATGGTCACGGCCTACGACCTGCCCGAGGACCGCCGTCGCCTGCTCGATGCGGGGGCGGATGGCTACGTGGCCAAGCCGCTCGACGCCGAGCGGCTCGCGGCCGAGCTGGCGCGCGTGGTGCCGTGACCCGAGGTTGCGAACCCGCCGCGTTGAGCAGGAGCTGTTGACGATGGAGAGCCGATCGCACCCCGACGCGCCGCCGCCGATGACGGGGCAGCCGGTGCAGCGCGGTGCTGCCTGGATGGCGGCACTGGCCGTGTTGCTGGTGTGGGTGCTGGCCGCGGCCATCTCCACATGGCTGTACCAGCGCGCGCAAGACGATCTGCAGCAACAGCTGCAACACGAGATGGACTTGGCCGAGCGGCGGCTGGACAGTGCCTTCGAACGCTATGGCGCCCTCCTGCTGGCCACGCGTGCCTGGTTGCACGCCAATCCGGGCGCCGGTTGGCGCGACGCGCGCGAGTTCGTGGGGCCGCTGGAGTTGCCCGAGCGGTATCCGGCCGCCAGTGGTCTGGCCTTCGCGCGCCGCGTGGCACCCGCGGCCGTGGACGACTGGCTGGCCGAGGCGCGCACGCGGGGATTGCCGGTGGACGTGCAATACCGGCGTTTGCGGCCCGACGCCGACCCCGAGCGCGACCGCTTCATCATCGACTGCATCGAGCCCTCGGGGCAGGAGCGTTTGATCGGACTGGATATCGCGAGCGACCCCGTGCGCTGGGAGGCCATGCAGCGTGCGGTCGTCACGGGCGACTGGGCCGTGACGGCGCCGGTGCGATTGGCCAATACCGAGCGGCTCGAGTACGGCCTGTTGCTGGTGATGCCAGTCTATGAGGGCGGGTGGACTCCTGCCAGTGTGCCCGAGCGCTGGCGGCAGTTGCGCGGCTTCATCGTCACCGGTGTGCCGGCGGCCGAGCTGGTTCGCGACGCGGGCCTGCTCAACCCCAAATACGACTGGCACTGGGTGGATCCCAAGGCCTCGCCAACACTGGCTGTGGCCGCACCAGGCCAGCCCGTACCACCTGACGATGGCCGCCGCGGCGTGGCATTGCACGATTCCGACGGTCATGGGCCCGAGGCGCTGCTGAGCGATAGCGCGTATTGGCAAGGTGCTGCCGACGCCGCGGTGCAGCGCACCCTTACCGTCGGCCAGCGCGACTACGTGCTGGGCGTGCGCAGCACCCCGGCGTTGGAGCGCCAGTGGTGGCCGGTGGCCGCGGCGGTCATTGCCGTTGGGGCGCTGCCCATCGGCCTGCTGGCAGGCTGGGCGACGCTGGCCGCCTTTCGCCTGCGCCGTGCCGAGCACGAACGTCTGGAGGCGCTGCGCAGCGACGTGCAGCGCCTGTCGCTGGTGGCGCGCTACACCCACAATGCGATCATCTTCACCGACCGCGCGGGGCGCGTGACCTGGGTCAACGCGGCGTGCGAGGCATTGACCGGCTACACGCTGGACGAGCTGCGCGGCCAGGTACCGGGTAAGCTGCTGCAGTGCGAGCGTACCGACCCGGCCGCCGTGGCCCGCTTGCGCGAGGCGGTGCAGCGCGCCGAGCCGTGCGAGGTCGACATCCTCAACCGCGCCAAGGATGGGCGCGAATACTGGATCAACATCGAGCTGGTGCCCCTGCGCGACGAGACGGGCACCTGCACCGGCTTCATGGCGGTGGAGATCGACATCACCGAACGGGTGCGCAGCGAGGAGCGCCTGCGCGTGGCGCTGCAAGAGGCCCAGACGCTGATGGACACCGTGCGCGAACACGCCATCGTCAGCCAAGCGGCGCCGGACGGCACCATCGTCGACGCCAACGAGGCCTTTTGCGCCATCAGCGGTTACACGCGCGACGAGCTCATCGGCGCGCCGCACCGCATCATCAACTCGGGCCACCACGACGCGGCGTTCTGGCACGATTTCTGGACGACGATCGCCAGCGGCCGTGCCTGGCGCGGCGAAATCTGCAACCGCGCCAAGGATGGGCGGCTTTATTGGGTCGACAGCATCGTCGCGCCGCTGTTCGACGCGCAGGGGCAGATCGAGCGCTATTTGTCGATCTGCTTCGACATCACCGCGCGCAAGGAGGCCGAGGCGCAACGGCGCGCGGCGCAGCAGCGGCTGGACAACCTGGTGCGCGCCACGGGTGCGGGCACCTGGGTGCTGGATCCGGACACGGGCGACGCCGAGGTCGATGCGCGTTGGTGGGCGATACTGGGTGAGCCAGGCGGTCCCCCGTTCATCGGCATGGCCACCTGGGCCGAGCGCGTGCACCCCGACGATCTGCCCGGCGTGCAGCTGGCGCTGCAGGCCTATGTCGAGGGCATGAGCGAGGCGTTCGAGGCCACGCTGCGCATGCGCCACCGCGACGGCCGCTGGGTGTGGGTGCGCACGCGTGCCGAGGCGTTCGAGCGCGATGCCAGCGGACGCGCCCGCGCGCTCTATGGGGCCAAACTGGACATCAGCGACGTCAAGGCCGCCGAGGAGCACGCACAGCGCGCCGAGCGGCTGCTGCGCAGCGCCATCGACACCATCGACGAGGGCTTCGTGCTCTACGACCCGGACGATCGCCTCGTCTACTGCAACGAGACCTACCGCCAGATCTACCCCATCGCGGCGCCTCTGATGGAGCCGGGACGCACGTTCGAGGAAATCATCCGCTACGGGGCCGAGCGCGGCGAGTACCCGGCGGCGGTCGGGCGCGTCGAGGAGTGGGTGGCCGAGCGGCTGGCGCAGCACCGCAGCGGGGTATCCAGCCTGGTGCAGCGCCTGGCCAGCGGGCGCGTCATCCGCATCGTCGAGCGGCGCACGCCGGAAGGGTATATCGTCGGTTTTCGCATCGACATCACCGAATTGGAGCGTGCACGCAGCGAGGCCGAGTCGGCGCGTCAGTTGCTCGAGAGCGCGCTCGACGCGGCGGGCGCCGCCCTGTGCGTGTTCGACATGGACGAGCACCTGCTGTGGGCCAATGAGCGCTTCTACTACATGCACGCGGCGCTGGCCGACATCCTCCAGCCCGGCGTGCCGTTCGAGACCTTCATTCGCACCGGGGTTCAGCGTGGTGGCATCGACCTGGGCGGCCTGGACGCCGAGGCATGGCTCGCGCGGCGACTGGCCGAGTTTCGCACCGGCACCACCGACCGTGTGGTGCGGCTCGAGGACGGGCGAGCGCTGCGCATCGTGGAGCGCATCACGCCGGCCGGGCTACACGTCGGGCTGCGCTACGACGTCACCGAGCTGGAAAACGCCCGCCGCGCAGCCGAGGAGGCCAGCCAGGCCAAGAGCCAGTTCGTGGCCAACATGAGCCACGAAATCCGCACGCCGATGAACGCGGTGCTGGGTATGCTGCAGCTGCTGCTGGGCACGGCGCTGGACGCGCGCCAGCGCGACTATGCGGAAAAGGCCGAGTCCGCCGCCAAGTCGCTGTTGGGTATCCTCAACGACATTCTGGACTTTTCCAAGATCGAGGCCGGCAAACTCGAGCTCGACCCCGAGCCGTTTGCCGTCGACCGCCTGTGGCGCGACGTGGCCACCATCATGGCCGCGAGCCTCAAGGGCAAGCGGCTGGAGCTGCTGTTCGACCTGGACCCCGCGATCCCGCGCGTGCTGGTGGGCGACGCGATGCGCTTGCAGCAGGTGCTCATCAATCTGGCCGGCAACGCCATCAAATTCACCGCCGCGGGCAGCGTCACCGTACAGGCACGGCTGTTGCAGCGGCACACCGATCCCGACGGATCGCAGCGCGTGCGGCTGCGCATCGCCGTCATCGACACCGGCATCGGCATCGCGCCCGAGGCACAGGCGCGGTTGTTTTCCGCCTTCACGCAGGCCGAAAGTTCCACCACGCGGCGCTTTGGCGGCACCGGGCTGGGGCTGGCCATCAGCCGCCGGCTGGTGCAGATGATGGGGGGCGACATCACCGTCGACAGCACGCCCGGGCAGGGCAGCACGTTTGCCTTCGAGGTGGAGTTGGGGGTGGCGCGCGAGGTGCCCGCGGCGCTGGCCGCGGAAGGCGTGCCGCCCGAGCTGCAGTCGCTGCGCTGCCTGTTGGTGGACGACCACCCGCTGGCGCGCGAGCTGCTGTGCCACTCGGTGCAGCAGCTCGGCTGGCAGTGCGACGCGGTGGCCGATGCAGAGGCCGCCTTGCAGCGCGTGCGCGCCGCCGACGCGCCGTACGACGCGATCTTCGTCGACTGGTCGCTGCCCGGCATGGACGGCCTGACCCTGGCCGAGCGGTTGCGCGCGACCCTGCCGCCGGCGCAGCGCTCGGCGGTGGTGATGGTCACCGCCAGCGGCCGCGACGTGCTGGCGCAGGTGCCGGCGCAGCGGCAGGCCGCGCTCGACGGCTTCTTGGTCAAACCGGTCACGGCGTCGATGTTGCTGGAGGCGGTGCGCATGGCGCGCGCCCAGCAGGCGGGGCCCGCGCCCCAGCAGGCCCCCGTCCAAGGCACCCGGCGGCTGGCGGGCATGCGCATCCTGCTGGTGGAGGACAACCCGATCAACCAGCAAGTGGCGCGCGAGCTGTTGCAACGCGAAGGCGCGCGGGTATCGGTGGCCGACCACGGACAGGCGGCGCTGGACCAGCTGCGTGCGCGCCCCGACGGCTGGGACGTGGTGCTGATGGACATGCAAATGCCCGTCATGGACGGGCTGCAGGCGACCCAAGCCATCCGGCACCAGCTCGGCCTGACCGACGTGCCCATCGTGGCCATGACCGCCAACGCCATGGCCAGCGACCGCGAGGCGTGCCTGGCTGCGGGCATGAACGACCATGTGGGCAAGCCCTTTGCCATCGATCAACTGGTGCAGGTGTTGCTGCGGTGGGCGCCGCACGCGGTGCGCGCATCGCTGGACGAAGCCGACGAAGGCGCCGCCACCCTGGAGACGCCGTCCGCCGCCGGGGTGGCCGACGCCGCGGCCGTGCACGCGCCCTGGCCCGACGCCGATTGGGTGGGCGTCCCGGCGGCGCTGGAGCGCCTAGGGGGCGATCCGCGCCTGTACCAGCGCATCGCGCGCAGCTTCCTGCAAGGGCTGCCGCACACCCTGGCGGACCTGCAGGCCCGCCTGAGTCAGGCGCCCGACGGCGCCCTGGCCGCGGCCCTGCACACGCTCAAGGGCACGGCGGCCACCGTCGGCGCGCAGCCACTGGCGGACGCGGCCGCCCAGGCCGAGCGCGCCGTCAAGGCGGCACTGGCCGATGGGGCTGGGGCCGTGCCGGCCGTGGTGCCGCCCTGGTGGCCGGCGCTCGCGCAGGCGCTGCAGGCCACGGCCGAGGCCCTGCCGCGCGTGCTGGCCGAGCTGGTTGCGCGCGGCCTGGTGCCACCCGAGTCTGGGGCCGAGGCCACGCGCGCCGGGGCCGACGCCGATCCCGCGCGCTGGCGCGAGTCGCTGCAGCGCCTGTACACGCTGCTGCAGGCCAGCGACATGGAAGCGCTAGACCTGCACGACCAGCTGCTGGCCGACCCCGCCGTGGCGCAGGATGCGCGTTGGGCGCCGCTGCATCAGGCGATGGAGGCCATGGATTTCGAGGCCGCAGCTGCCGCGGCACAGGCGCTGCTCGCCAGCGCACCAGGAGAGTCCGATGCCACCTGACGCCATCACGACCGCTTGGCCCGTGCGCAAGCCGCGCGTGCTGCTGGTGGACGACCAGCGCGTGCACCTGCAGGTGCTGCACCGCGCGCTCGGCGGTGACTACCAGCTCTTCATGGCCACCAGCGGTGCCCAAGCCCTGAAGGTGGCGCGCGAACAGCAGCCCGACCTGATGCTGCTCGACATCGTCATGGAAGACATGGATGGTTTTGCCGTTTTGCAGGCCCTGCGGGCCGATCCGCTGACGCGCGACATGCCGGTGATGTTCGTCACCGCGCACACTGGCGAAGACATCGAGACCCGCTGCTTGGAGGAGGGAGCGGTCGACTTCATCACCAAGCCCATCAACGCCAGCGTCGTGCGCGCGCGCGTGCGCACCCACCTGACGCTCAAATTTCAGTCCGACCTGCTACGCTCCCTCGCCTTCGTCGATGGCTTGACGGGGGTGGCCAACCGGCGCCAGTTCGACGAGCGGTTGGCCGTGGAATGGGCGCGCGCGCAACGCCACGGTACGCCGCTGAGCCTGATTTTGGCGGACGTGGACCATTTCAAGGCCTACAACGACCACGTCGGCCACCAAGCGGGTGACGAGGCGCTGCGCCGGGTGGCGGCCTGCCTGCGCGAATCGGTGCGCCGCGGCACCGATCTGGTGGCGCGCTATGGGGGCGAAGAGTTCGTCTGCCTGCTGCCCGACACCGACGCCGACGATGCGGTGCGGCTCGCCGGGCAACTGCTGGACGCCGTGCGGCTCATGGCCATCCCGCACCGGCTTGGGACGGAAGGCGGCGTGCTGACCATCAGCCTGGGTGTGGCCACGCGCCGCGGTCCGGCGCAGCCAGGCTGGCAGGCCGCCACCCTGCTGGGCTTGGCCGATGCGCAGCTCTACGAGGCCAAGCGCGCCGGGCGGGCGCGCGTGTGCGCGGCGGTGTTGGGCGAAGACGGGGGGGTTTGAGCCGCTCCCCGCGGGGTGCCGAACTAGCGCGGCGCCAATCGCTGGCGCGCCTGGCGTAAGCGCTCGTCCAAGTAAGGCCCGTAAAAGTCCGCCAGCCCCATGCCCTCCATGCGTTCGGCCAGTTCCCGCCCTTGGGCGTCCACGAACAGCAAGGTGGGCGCCACGCCGATGCGCCATTGCCGCGCCAGCGCCTGGCCCGTGGTGGGGCGCTGGTCGAAGCCGACGATGGGCGTTTGCCGGTCCAGCATGTCCACCTGCACTGCGGCGACTTCTCCGCGGCGCAGCATGGGCAGCAGGTGGCTGCGGCGCACCACGTCGCAGAACGCGCAACCTTTGAGCGTGACCATGACCACCAAGGGCTCGCCACGGGCGGCGGCGGCGCGCGCCGCGTCGGGCAGCGATGCAGGGACGGGCAACTGGTCATCGGTGCGGGTGGACATGCGCGTAGCCCTCTGGGGTAGGATGCGGAGTATGCAATGGTGCCATGATAGGCCGTCTGCCGCCGTCGTGTGGGCGGCCATGGGTTTCGTGTTCGTCGCCGGCTGCAGCCCGGCGCTGGACTGGCGCACCGCGCGCTTCGAGGCGGCGCCGGTGGAGGCAACGCTGCCGTGCAAGCCGGAACGGGCCACGCGCGAGGTGCCGCTGCGCGGCCCGCAGCAGCCGCCCGTGGCGCTGCACATGCTCAGTTGCCAGGCAGCGGGGCGGACCTTCGCGGTGGCGGCGGTGCGGCTGCCCGATGCCCCGGCAGCGGGCGCGGCGGCGGCCTCGACCCCGCCCATGGATTGGATCGAGACCTGGCAGCGCGCCAGCTGGGCCACGCTGCGCGTCGATGCCGGCGCGGCGCCGGCGCCCGCGGGCTGGCAGGCCGTGCCGTGTGCGCTGCGCGATGCCGCCTGGTCGCGCTGCTGGCGCGGCAGCGGACAGGCGCCGGATGGCCAGCCGGTGGCGGCCGAGCTGCATTGGGCCAGCAACGGCCGCTGGCTGGTGCAAATGGCGCTCTATGGCCCGAGCCTGCCGCCCGAGGCGCACGCGCTGTTTTTCGGCGGCGTCGCGCTGCGCTGAACCCGCCCATAATCACGGGTTGTGAACGGCATCCTCGTCATCGCCCACGAACCGCTGGCGTCTGCCCTGCGGCAGTGTGTGTTGCACGTCTTTCCGGATGCAGCGCTGGCGGTCAGCGCGCTGGACGTGCCGCCCCACCAGCCGCCCGAGGAGACGCTGGCCCAAGCCCGGCACCTGATCGCCCTGCAGGGGGCCGACGATACGCTGGTGTTGACCGACGTCTTCGGTGCCACCCCGTGCAATGTCGCTGCCCAGCTCATCGACGGCGTGCACACGCGGCTGGTCACGGGCGTGAATCTGCCGATGCTGCTGCGGGCCGTGACCTACCGCCACGAGCCCATCGATACCCTGGTGGCGCGCGCCACGCTGGGGGGCACGCAAGGCGTGATGCCGCTGTCGCCCACCGCACCCCAGAACCAATCCCGCCGACCTGCCCATGATCCAGCGCACCGCGACCATCAGCAATAAGCTCGGCCTGCACGCCCGCGCCTCGGCCAAGCTCACCAAGCTCGCCAGCTCGTTTGCGTGCGAGGTCTGGCTCAGCCGCAACGGGCGGCGCGTCAACGCCAAGAGCATCATGGGCGTGATGATGCTGGCGGCCGGGTTGGGCAGTACGGTCGAGATCGAAACCGACGGCCCGGACGAGCAGGCGGCCATGGACGCCATCGTGGCGCTCATCGACGACAAATTTGGGGAGGGGGAATGACGTTCACGCTGCACGGGCAGGCCGTCTCGCGCGGGGTGGCCATCGGGCGTGCGGTGCTGGTGGCGTCCAGCCGCATCGACGTGGCGCACTACTTCATCGCGCCCGAACAAGTGGAGGCCGAGCTGGGGCGGCTGCGCCGCGCGCGCGACGCGGTGATGGACGAGATTCGTCGCTTGCAGCAAGGGCTGGCGCAGGCCGAAGCGATGGAGACCCATACCGAGCTGGCCGCGCTGCTGGAGGTGCACCTGATGCTGCTGCAGGACGAGCACCTGCACGAAGGCGTGAAGCACTGGGTGACCGAGCGCCACTACAACGCCGAGTGGGCGCTGACAGCGCAGCTGGAGCTGGTGGCCAAGCAGTTCGACGAGATGGCCGATCCTTACCTGCGCGAGCGCAAGGCGGATCTGGAGCAGGTGGTCGAGCGCATGCTGCGCGTCATGCGCGGGGTGGCCTCGCCCGTCACGGCCGCGCCCGCCCCCGGGGTGGAGACGCAGCCGCTCGTGCTGGTGGCGCACGACCTCGCCCCGGCGGACATGCTGCAGTTCAAGCAAAGCGTCTTTGCCGGCTTCGTCACCGACGTCGGTGGCAAGACCAGCCACACCGCCATCGTCGCGCGCAGCCTGGACATCCCGGCCGTGGTGGGGGCGCGCCACGCCAGCCAGCTCATTTGCCAAGACGACTGGGTCATCGTCGATGGCGATGCGGGCGTGCTCATCGTCAATCCCACGCCCATGGTGCTGGCCGAGTACGGCTACAAGCAGCGCCAGGGGGTCATCGAGCGCGAGCGGCTGGCGCGCATCAAGAACACCCCGGCCGTCACGCTCGATGGCGAGCGCATCGAGCTGCTGGCCAACATCGAGCAGCCGGAGGACACCTTGCCGGCCCTGTCCGTGGGGGCGGTCGGCGT